>NZ_LHSJ01000116.1:0-12223 GCF_001270295.1 Achromobacter sp. DMS1
GGCCGTGAGTGGTGGGCGAAGGGTTCCGGCGACCCGCGGGTGGCGCTGGAGGCGCTGGCGGCCACGGAAATCGTGGCGGTGGCGGCGGCCGGACATCCGCTGGCGGCGGCGCCGTCCGGCCGGTCCCTGGGCCTGGACGACCTGGCCGATCATCTGCAGATCGTGCAGTCCGATCCCTCGGCGTTGTCGGAGGGGCGCGACTTCGGCGTGCTGTCGCCCCAGACCTGCCGCGTCAATACGCAGGACGCCAAACACGCCATGATCCTCGCCGGCCTGGGCTGGGGGCGTCTGCCTGTCTGGCTGGTCGAGCGCGACCTGCGCGAAGGGCGGCTGGTGCCGCTGCCCACCGCTGCCCTGGGCCGGGAGGCGCGGGTGGCTTACGAGGCCTACCTCGCGCACCGCGTCGACCAGCGCTGGGGCCGGCCGCGCAGGCGTTCCGCGAAATCCTCGCCGCCATCGCGCGCGTCGCGTGAAGAGGGCCTTGCCGCCGCGCCGCCCCGAGGTAAAAAAAGCGCCAATGCTGGCGGCCCAAGTACAACAAGAGGAGGGGGTATTCACATTATTGTGATGGGGCGGTGTTCATTGGCCATAGACGCCCTGGAAGGGCATGTCGTTGGGCTCGACGTTGGACACCTGGCCGGCAGCCTTGGCGGCGGCAGTTCGGCCTGGACCTGGGCGCGGGCCGGGCCGTCGTAGGCGGCGCCGTACACGCCCTGGAAGGGGATGTTGTTGGGTTCGATGTTCTGCGAAGCGTAGGCGCCGGAGCTGATGGCGGCCAGGGACAACATCAGAGCAGTAGCAAGCGTCTTCATGATAAACCTCCGATTTCAAGAGCTTTGGGAGCGAATCCGGCGGCCTGTCCGTCGTGGTTCGTTGCTGTATCCCGATGCGAATAGTGTGCGCTCTTGGGAGGTAGGTATAAACCCTTATATCCGTAAAAGATATTTTCACTATTGGGATAATAATGAATATATCCGTTTTTTTTGCCGTGTATGGAATCAAAATGGCGTGAGATAGCCCGCGCAGCCGGCGCGCCGTGCGGGGCGTTCAGTAATGCGGGGGAATCTCGTCGCGCAGGCTGCGAAATGCCGGGGCGTTTTCCGGCCCCTGGCGGCGCAGCTCGGCCAGCTCGCGCGCCAGCAGCTCGATCTGCTGCTGCTGGCGCGCGATGACCTGGTTCAGGTGGTCGAGCAGGTCGTCGGCAAAGCTCGCCTTGATTTCCAGCTCGGTGAGGCGGCGTTCAATGTCTTGCGATGGGTTCATGCGCGCTATTAGAACGCAATCCCGGCGCGGCCGCCGCAAGGCAGTATGATCCAGGCCGTCCCCGGTTCCGGGACACCATTATGCCGAGGAAGAAACCATGAGCGATAACGAGGTCAGCATAAGCCGCCTCGATGGCGTCGCGGCGGCCGCCAGCGTGCAGGAGCTGGCCGATGTGCTGATCGACTGCGTGGAAGGCGGAGCTTCCGTGAGCTTCATGCTGCCCCTGGCGCGGCCTGCCGCCGTGGCGTTCTGGACGTCGGTGGCGCAGGGCGTGGCGCGCGGCGAGCGCAGCCTGCTCGTGGCGCACCTGGAGGGGCGCATCGTCGGCACCGTGCAGTTGGTGACGGCCCAGCCCGAGAACCAGCCGCACCGGGCCGACGTGGCCAAGATGCTGGTCTGCCGCTCGGCCCGGCGCCGGGGCATCGGCCAGCGCCTGCTGCAGGCCGTGGACGAGGCCGCGCCGGGCCGAGGGCAAGACCGTGCTGGTGCTGGACACCGTAACGGGCGGAGACGCCGAGCGGCTCTATGCGCGCTGCGGCTGGCTGCGCGTGGGCGTGGTGCCCAACTATGCGCTGATGCCGGACGGCGCGCTTTGCGCCACGACCTACTTCCACAAGCAGCTGGGCGGCGCGCGGCCGTGAAGCGGGGGGCGTCAGGCGTGGGCAGCGCCACGCCGAGGGCGGCGAACAGGCCGCCGCATACTTTGTTGAAGCGCCGGCCGGCGCGTTCCAGCCAGGGCCGCACGCGATGCGCCAGCCGGGCCAGGCCATACTCCACCGCGAATTCGATGCCGGCGAAGGTGGCCGCCATGACCGCGAACTGCGTGAGCAGGCTGCGCGCCGGATCGATGAACTGCGGCAGGAAGGCGCCGTAGAAAAGCAGCGCCTTGGGGTTGGAGATGGCGGAGAGAAAGCCCTGGCCGAACATGCGCGTGCCGCGCAGCGCGGGCGCGCCGGCCGGAGGCCGCAGCGTGACGCCCGGGGCGCGCCAGAGCTGCACGCCCAGGTAGATCAGGTAGGCGCCGCCGGCCCACTTGAGCGCCGTGAGGGCCGGCGCCCAGGCCTTGGATCAGGGCGCCGATGCCGAGGGCATGGAAAGCGCGATCAGCGCGACGAAACCGGCGGCGCCCCCCGCGATGGTGCACAGCGCCCTGCGGTGTCCGTGCAGCGCGCCGTGGGTCAGCGCGAGCAGCGTATTGGGGCCGGGCGTGAGCGACAGGCCGGTGACGGCGAGCAGATAGAGCAGCCAGGTGTGCAGGGCCATGGGGAAATTCCGCGGATCGAAGGATGGGGGAAGTATACGTTTGCCGGCCCGTTTCCCTTGCGGGCGCGCCGCGCCCGCGGGCAGGCAAAAGAAAAACGGGCGCCAGCGGCGCCCGTTTTTCGTGCAGCGTCGGAACAGGAGCCTTACATCGAATGGCCCATGTTGACGTTCATGTTGTACAGCACCCAGGCCGACCCCCCCACGATGATGAAGATGATCAGCGCGGTGAAGACGAAGGTCGAAAGGTTGTCGCGCGAGGACTTGGAGCCCATGTGCAGGAAGTAGACCAGCTGCACCAGAAGCTGGGCCACGCACAGCGCCACCACGCCGATGACGACGGTGGCGCGCGGCAGCGCGCCGCTCATCACCAGGCCGAAGGAGCCGAAGGTGAGGATGAGCGAGAGCGCAAAGCCCACGATGTAGGACTTCAGGGTGCCGTGGTCGGCGGCGTGCTCGTCATGGCCGCTGGCGGCCGCGGAATGGTGCGACATCAGATGGCTCCCATGAGATAGACGAAGGTGAAGACGCAGATCCAGACGATGTCCAGGAAGTGCCAGAACAGGCTCAGGCAGGCCAGGCGGCGCTTGTTGATCGCGTCCAGCCCGTAGCGGCGCATCATGTCGAGCATGATGACGATCCAGATCAGGCCGAAGGTCACGTGCAGGCCGTGGGTGCCGATCAGCGTGAAGAAGGCCGACAGGTAGGCGCTGCGGCCGGGGCCCGCGCCTTCCTGGATCAGGTGATGGAATTCGTAGAGTTCCATCGCGATGAAGCCCGCGCCGAACAGGAACGTGATGGCCAGCCAGCCCATGGCGCGGCTCTTGTTGCCGGCATGGACGTTGAGGTTGGCCAGCCCGAACGTGAAGCTGGAGAACAGCAGCAGCAGGGTCTCGACCAGCACGAACTTCAGGTCGAACAGTTCCTTGCCCGTGGGGCCGCCCGCGGTGGCGTTGAACAGCACCGCGAACGTGGCGAACAGGACCGAGAAGATCAGCAGGTCGCTCATCAGATAGATCCAGAAACCGAAGACGGTCTTGGATCCATCGTCATGGTGCGCATGGTCGTCGTGGCCGTGCGCGTTGGGGTGAGTGGCTACAGCGTGAATCATGGCTCAGGCGGCCTTCTGCATTTTGTCAAAGTGGGCGTTTTCGATCCGCTCGACTTCCGCGGCGGGGACGTAGTAGTCCACGTCGCGGTCGTAGGCGCGAACCACGAACGAGGCGATCATGCCGACGAAGCCGGCGATGGAGAGCCACCAGATGTGCCACACCAGGCCGAAGGTCATGGCCAGGCCGAACGCGCCGATGTAGACGCCCGCGGCGGTGTTGCGCGGCATGTGGATGTCCTCGTACTTGGCGGGGCGCTTGTAGGCGCGGCCGTTCTGCTTGTCTTCCCAGAACTGGTCCAGTTCCTCGACGTGGGGAATGTGGGCGAAGTTGTAGAAAGGCGCGGGCGAGGAGATCGACCACTCGAGGGTGCGGCCGTCCCAGGGATCGCCGGTGAGATCCTGGTTCTGCTTGCGCTGGCGCACGCTGACGAACACCTGCTGCAGCAGGAACCAGATGCCCAGCATGACCAGGGCGGCGCCGGCCAGCGCGACCAGCAGGTAGGGCTGCCACTCGGGGTTGTCGTAGTGGTTCAGGCGGCGCGTCATGCCCTTCAGGCCCAGGATGTACAGGGGCATGAAGGCCAGGAAGAAGCCGACGGTCCAGCACCAGAACGAGTACTTGCCCAGGCGCTCATTGAGCTTGAAGCCGAACGCCTTGGGGAACCAGTAGGTCATGCCGGCGATGCAGCCGAACACGACGCCGCCGATGATGGTGTTGTGGAAGTGGGCGATCAGGAACAGGCTGTTGTGCAGCACGAACGACACGCCGGGGATGGCCATGAGCACGCCGGTCATGCCGCCGATGACGAAGATGACCATGAAGCCCAGGGTCCACAGCATCGGGGTGGTGAAGTGCACGCGGCCCCGGTACATGGTGAACAGCCAGTTGAAGATCTTCGCGCCGGTCGGGATCGAGATGATCATCGTGGCGATGCCGAAGAACGTGTTCACGTTGGCGCCGGCGCCCATGGTGAAGAAGTGGTGCAGCCACACCAGGAACGACAGCACGCCGATGCAGGCCGTGGCGTAGACCATGGATTTGTAGCCGAACAGCGTCTTGCGGGCGAAGGTGGCGACCACCTCGGAATACACGCCGAAGGCCGGCAGCACCAGGATGTAGACCTCGGGATGGCCCCAGATCCAGATCAGGTTCACGTACATCATGACGTTGCCGCCCATGTCGTTCGTGAAGAAGTGCGTGCCCAGGTAGCGGTCGGCGGTCAGCAGCGCCAGGGTGGCGGCCAGGACCGGGAAGGCGGCCACGATCAGGATGTTGGTGACCAGCGAGGTCCAGGTGAACACCGGCATCTTCATCAGGGTCATGCCCGGCGCGCGCATGCGCAGGATGGTCACGATGAAGTTGATGCCCGAAAGCGTGGTTCCCAGGCCGGATATCTGCAATGCCCAGAGGTAGTAATCCACCCCCACGCCCGGGCTGTAGTCCAGGCCCGAGAGCGGCGGATAGGCCAGCCAGCCGGTCGCGGCGAATTCGCCGACGAACAGCGACAGCATCATCAGCACCACGCCCACCAGGAACAGCCAGAAGCTCAGCGAGTTCAGGAACGGGTAGGCCACGTCGCGCGCGCCGATCTGCAGCGGCACCACGATGTTCATCAGGCCCGTGATGAAAGGCATCGCCATGAAGAAGATCATGATGACGCCGTGGGCGGTGAAGATCTGGTCGTAGTGGTGCGGGGGCAGGAAGCCGGCGGAGTCGCCGGCCGCCACGGCGAGCTGGGTGCGCATCATGATGGCGTCGGCGAAGCCGCGCAGCAGCATGACCAGGGCGACGATGATGTACATCACGCCGATGCGCTTGTGGTCGACCGAGGTCAGCCACTCCGTCCACAGGTACTTCCACTTGCCGAAGTAGGTGATGGCGCCGAGCAGCGCGGCGCCGCCCAGCAGCACGGCGACCAGCGTGACCATGACGATGGGTTCATGGTACGGAATCGCCTCTAGGGTGAGTTTCCCGAACATTGTTAGTTAATTCCTGCGATCAGATTATTCGACGTGGGGGTGCACGTGGCGGAGTCCACGCCGGCCATCTTGCTCATGGTGCTGTTCAAGATGTAGTCGAACATGGCCGGAGGCGCCGAGGCGTACTTCACGACCGGGTTGTGTTCGCTGGGCTTGACCAGTTGCTGGTAGGTTTCGGGGGTGAGGGCGTTGCCGGAAGCCTTGGCTTCCTGGACCCACTTGTCGAACCCTTCCGCGGAGGTGGCGTGCGCCTTGAAGCGCATGCCGGAGAAGCCGCCGCCGCTGTAGTTGGCCGAGATGCCGGCGTAGGTGCCGGGCTCGCGCGCGATCAGGTGCAGCTTGGTTTCCATGCCCGCCATCGAATAGATCTGGCTGCCGAGCTGGGGAATGAAGAAGGAATTCATCACCGAAGCCGAGGTGATGCGGAAGTTCACCGGCGTGTCCACGGGGAAGGCGATTTCGTTCACCGTGGCGATGTCGTACTCGGGGTAGATGAAGAGCCATTTCCAGTCCAGCGACACCACCTCGATGGTCACCGGCTTGCGGTCGGAGGCCAGGGGCTTGTAGGGGTCGAGGGCGTGGGTGGAGCGCCAGGTGATCACCGCCAGGATGGCGACGATGATGACCGGGATGGTCCAGACCACGAGCTCGATGGCCGTGGAGTGGGACCACTTGGGCGCGTAGACGGCTTTGGTATTGGATGCGCGGTACTTCCAGGCGAAGGTCAGGACCATGATGATCACCGGCACGACGACGAGCAGCATGAGCCACGTTGCCGTGAGGAGCAGGGTCTTTTCCTGGGCGCCTATGTCTCCCTTGGGAGACAGGAGTTCCATGTTGCAGCCGCCGAGCAGCATGACCGCGCCGACGCCAAAAATGCGCGTAAGGGTCGCAAGGAGGGGGTGTTTCACGTACAGCCTTGGATGGAAGGTGGAGAATGCTGCTACGCAGCAGGCCAGGTGCTGCGGAGCAGCAACGTCCATCCTAGCGGTTTGATCTGGCGCAAGCCTGCGACAAATGGTCGCATTGGCCAGGGGAACTTACGGGAGATCGGCGGAAGAACCCGGATATCCCTGGGCGCGCAGGGGCTCTGCGGGCACCGGAGGTGCGACGATATGTCGCACCCGCACATTTTCAATCCAGCAACACTTCGCGTTCCGGCCCCGGTTTCTTGGCAAGCTTGCGCTGCAGGGAGCGCCGGTGCATGCCCAGGAGGCGGGCGGCGGCCGAAACGTTGCCGCCGGTTTCGTGCAGGGCCTGGTGGATATGCTCCCATTCTAGGCGGTGCAGCGGCGTCATGGTGGTTTCGATGGTAACCGTTTCCGGCTTTACCAGGCCCAGGGTGCGCAGGATCATGGGCGCGGTGGCCGGCTTGGGCAGGTAGTCGTCCGCGCCCCGCTTGATGGCCTCCACGGCCGTGGCCACGCTGGCGTAGCCCGTGACCAGCAGAATGCGCATGTCCTCGCGCAGCGCGCGCAGGGGCCGGATCAGCGTCAGGCCCGAATCCTCGCCCAGGCGCAGGTCCACCAGGGCGAAGGCGGGCCGGATCTCCTCGGCCACGCGCAGCGCCTCCGCGATGCTCGTGGCGGTGCGGGTTTCCAGGCCCCGCCGCGACAGGCTGCGCTGCAGGGTGCGCACGTAAAGCTCGTCGTCGTCGATCAGCAGTCCAAGGTCGGTAGGATTCATGTCTCAGGTTCCCGGGTTGCCCAGGGGCAGGTAGAAGCGGATGCGCGTGCCTCCCCCCTCGGCCGCGGTCATGGTCATTTCGCCGCCCAGCTGCTCCACCGTGGCGTGCGAGAGCGCCAGGCCCACGCCCAGCCCGCCGGGTTTGCCGCTGTTGAAGAGGCTGGTGGCCGGCAGCAGGGTCTGGTCGGGGTCGAAGCCCCGGCCGTAGTCGCGCACCTCGCCGCGCAGCGCGCCCATAGCCGTATTCCAGGTGCAGGTCCACCCGCGGCGCGCCGGCGGCCTCGCCCGCGTCGGCCGCGTTGTTGAGCAGTGCCTGCAGCAGGCCGCGCATGGCCGGATCCACCGCAGGCTGGCGGGCAGGGCGCCCGAGCGCTGCAGGTCGATGGTGGGGCGGATGAGGCGCCACTGGCCCACCACCCGCACCAGGTCTACCGCGGTGGGCACGGCCAGGTTGCGGATGCGCTCGCGGCACAGGGCCAGGAGCTGCCGCAGCGTGGCCACGTCCTTGCGCACGTCTTCGTCGCTGACTTCGGCGGCGATCTCGTCGGCCAGCAGCGTCATGGTGGCCAGCGGCGTGTTCAGTTCGTGGGCCATGGCGGCGGCGTGGGTCGCCAGGGCCACGATGCCCTCGTTGTCGTAGGCGCGGATTGTTGCGCCGGGCTTCCAGCATGGCGCCCGGGGTCTTGAAATGATAGTCGTTGGTGACGAAAGCGCCCGGCGTGATCTCCTCCGACACCTCCCAACTGGAGATGTACTCCTCCTGAGGCACCGCCGCGCGGTCCGGCCCGTAGTAGGGAATGGTCTCGTAGCCGGGCAGCGGATCGTGCTGCGTGACGTCATCGGTGAGCACCAGCGTGTGCTTGCCGTTCTCGTGCTTGAACCAGTAGTAGATGCCTTCGTGCTCCATCAGGCGGCTGATGAAGGCGAAGTCGGTTTCCTGGTACTGCACGCAGTATTCCCAGTTGCGGTAGTTGTCGGCCAGCTTGACCTCGACCGGAAACTTGTAGTCGGACAGCACCTCCTGGATCACGTCCGGGGCCGACTTGTTCTGGAAGATCTTGTTGTCCGACGTTTGCGTCAGGTACCAGAGCCACGGACGCAGGGTCGCGCGGTAGATATAGTGGCGGGCGGTCGCGCCCTCGCGCCCCACCAGCACGCAGCGCGTGACCTGCCCGTTCAGGTAGCGCGGCTTCGCGCCGGACGTCTCGATCTCCAGCGTGACGGATTTCCCCAGCAACTGCTTCATGTCCAGCGAATGCGAATCCGACACCAGCTCCACGTCGAACTCGAAAAGCTGCGACAGCGTCTCGTGCCCGTACATCCCGCGGAACTTCAACTGTTCCTCGGGCAGAGGGGTATAAGCCTTGACTACGCGTTCCATATCCCGTTTCCCTGATTGCTTGCCGCGCTCCCGCCGCGCCGCGTCATCCCATGTGGATCTGGCGAGCATCCACCTTGACCAGCTCTTCGCCCGTGACCACGCTGTATTTGCCGTGCACGCGCGCCGACTGCCGCGCTTCCACGTCCACGATGCCCGCGCGGTCTGGTCCATTTCGTCGGTCAGGCGCAGGGCGTTGCGCGTGAGCTGGACCAGCTTGTCGACCACCAGCTCGTACAGCCTGCCCGCCAGCCGCACCTGTCCCACCGTCAGGCGCGCGTCCTTGCCCCGGTAGCGCATTTCGTCGATGGCGCAGTCGGCCTCGCCGCCCTTGAGTTCGAGCCGCCCGGCTTCCATGCGCAGGGA
Source organism: Achromobacter sp. DMS1 (assembly GCF_001270295.1). Lineage (NCBI taxonomy): Bacteria > Pseudomonadati > Pseudomonadota > Betaproteobacteria > Burkholderiales > Alcaligenaceae > Achromobacter > Achromobacter sp. DMS1. The sequence goes on from NZ_LHSJ01000116.1 coordinate 9,045, forward strand.
CCCGCGCCAGCGACACGTCCGCCGCTTCGATAAGCAGGGCGCCCGGCGCGCGCAGGCGGCTCAGCGCGGCGTCGGCCTGCTCGGTCACCGCGATCAGATAGACCCGCTGCGGATCGGGGCCGCTGATGAGCACCTGGTCCCCCACCGAGGGCGCCAGCAGGCAGCTTGCCGCGCGGCGGCAGCGCCATTCGCGGCCGTCGCACCAGACCACGCAGTCCTGCCCGTCCACCGCGCGCACCTCCCCGAGCAGGTGCACGGGTTCGTACCGGGGCTGGGCGAGTCGGGCGGCTTGCATGGGCAGATCTCCTGGTTGCGGGCGCGGAGCTGGCTTCAGCATACGGGCCGGCCTCCGTGCCTCGGTTTCCAGCGGGCGATCGCGCCGCGCTGCAGCGAATCGAGCGCCAGCTCGGTCATCATGTTGATCGATACGTGCCGCGCGAAATACCGCTCCAGCACCGCGCCGAAAAGAAAGGGGCTGATGCCCGAGAACGCCGTCTCGTCCAGCGTCAGCTCGATGCGCACGCCGCGCCCGTACACAATGGGGCCCGGCACCGGCAGGCGCTGGTGCATCGGCACCGCGCGCACGCGGTACAGGCCGGCGATCTGCCTGGCGACGACCGGATCGGACAGGTCGGCGTAGATCTTGAGCGTCTCGCGCAGGGTCTGCGCGCCCTGCTCGGCGTCCAGGTCGGTCAGGCTGAGATAGTTCAGGCCCAGGTGATTGATGAGCCGCCACGCGGCCGCCCCTTCGGCCAGCGCCGGACGCGGCGGCGAAGGGCCGCGCAGCACCTTGATGCGCGAGACGGGCGCCGACACGCGCAGGCTGAAATCCGATTCGCGGTCCAGCGGCATCAGCAGCGGCAGGTCGCGGTTGGTGCACAGCGTATCCAGCGACAGATAGCGCAGGTCGCCCGAAAACGGCGCCTCGCGCCGGTCCACCAGCGAGAGGAACAGCTCGCTGCCCACATAACCCGTGCGCGACCCCTGCCGCTGCGCGGTGTCCGACAGCAGCCTGGGCTCGCGCCGGGTGGCGTAGTATGCGCCGTACTCGTCCTCGTCGTCGCCCAGGGTGCCGTAGAAGGCGCGGAACTCGCGCTCCTCGCCGCCGGCGCGATGGCCCATCACGCGGGTGACGCCGAAGACCTCGTAATCCAGCGGACGGGTGCGGTCCACCACCAGGTGGTATTCGTGAGTGCGCGGCGTCACCGCCACGCGGTCGCTGCGTTTGGGAAACAGGTTGATCGCCGGCACGCAGTGCAGCGCCACGTTCGAGGTCTGCACCGTGCTTTCCAGGTCCGGCGCACCCTCGGAAAGCAGGATGGTGATGTCGAAGGCGCGCGTCTCCGGCGCCTTGCCGTCGCGGCCGGCGGTGCGCAGCCCCTGCCGGAGCCGGTTCAGGCTGAAGAACAGGAAGCGCTGCGGGAAGGCGAAATACTCCTGCATCAGCCGGTAGCCCTGGAAGGCGCGCGCCTGCGCCGGCAGCAGCGCCTGCGCGTCGTCGAAGCCTTCGTGGCGGATGACATCCGGCGGCAGCAGGTTCAGCCAGGCGGGCGGGCGCTGCGCCTCGTGGCACAGCACGCCCGCCGACTTGGTCAGGATCAGTTCCAGCAGCTGGTTCATGGCCACGTCCTGCCCGTTGAGGAAGAACGTGAGCTGGTCCACGTCCAGTTCCTCCAGCGACAGGCCGCCGCACACTTCCAGCCGCAGGCGCAACGCGGCGCGACCTTGCCGGCGCGGCCGCCGAAGCCCAGCCGCGTAAGCGGCAGGTCGGGCGGCGTGGCGGTGAACTCGGCGCGCGCCACCTTCAGCGGCCACAGCGTCACGTCGTGGCCGGTGGAAAAGTCGCAGGGCGTCTGCTCGCCGCGCGTCAGGCGCGCGCGCAGCAGGGTGCCACGCGGCAGCCGGAAACCCTTGGCCAGGGTGCCCTCGTTCATGCTGGGCTCCAGCGCCACCACGGCCATGGCCGGCGTGGGCGCCAGGTAATGCGGATAGATCACTTCCAGCAGGCGCTGCGAAAAGCGCGGAAACTCCGCGTCCATCTTGAGCTGCACGCGCGCGCTCAGAAAGCTGAAGCCCTCCAGCAGCCGCTCCACGTAGGGGTCGGCCACCTCGGTTTCGCCCAGCCCGAGGCGCGAAGCCACCTTGGGATACTGGCGCGCGAACTCCGCGCCCATCTCGCGCATGTAGCCCAGCTCGCGGTTGTAGTACTCGAGCAGGCGCGTATCCATCAGGCGCCTCCCAGGTCGCGCAGGTCGATGTGCCCGCTCTCGAGGTCGATGTCCGACCGGAACAGGAATTCCAGCGGATGCGGCTCGCACCAGAGCAGGCCGCGTATCGACAGGCTGAGCACGTTGTAGTGCTCCAGCGTGCCGGTGTCGGTGACGCAGCGCACCTCGATGGTGTCGGGCAGGATGCGCGGCTCGAAGCGGATGATGGCGTCGCGGATGGAATCCTCCACGTCGACCCAGTCGATTTCCGACATGCGCTTGCCCGCCATGGCCCGCACGCCGTAATTCAGCGTCGAGCCGTGCACCCAGCGGTACGGCGAGATGTCGTCCGTGGTTTCCAGGTTGACGGTATTGAGCAGCCAGCGCAGGTCGCGCAGCACCGCCGCGCGCAGCTCCATGTGCGACATGACGGCGCGGCCCGGCGGCTCGGTGCGCTCGCCCGGGTTGTCGTCCATGAGCCGGTCGAGCAGCGCCGGCTGCAGCCGGTCCAGGGCCGCTCCGCGCGCCTGCCGGCGGGCCGCGGCCCGCCAAACGCGCATCGATTCGGCATCCTGCACCGCCATGTCAGTCCAGCTCCAGCGCGCGCACGTCCAGCAACGCGTATTCGCCCGCGTCGGTGAGCCACATCTTCTGGCCCGCGCCGCGGTAGGTTTCGCCGCCCAGGGGCAGCCATTCCGTGCGCCGCCCCAACCTCAGGGCCTCGTCCAGTTCCGACTGCGCGGCGCCGTCGGGCGCCGGATAGCGCGCGGGAATCAGGCAGGCCAGTTGGCGCCCGTCTTCGAAAACCGCCTCCGCCTGCGCCCAGATCAGGTCGGCCAGCCCTTCGGGCGGCAGGATGCGCAGGCTGCGCAACGCGGCAAACGGCGTCCAGCAATAGCGGCCGCCGGCAATCAGTTCGCACACCGGCCCCAGCCGGCTGTCGCCGTCGCACAGCCAGGCGAACGGTGCGCG
>NZ_LHSJ01000117.1:0-12154 GCF_001270295.1 Achromobacter sp. DMS1
CGGGCCGGCGCGGCCGCCGCGCCGACGTCCTTGCGCACCTTGGCCACGTCGGACGCGGTAACGGCCGCGCCCTTGTTGCCCCAGCTCGCGCGCACGAAGGTCACGACATCGGCCACTTCCTTGTCGGTCAGGCGCCAGTCGAAGCCCGGCATCGCATAGCGCGTGGGCGCCGCGCCGGTGCCCGGCATCTGCGCGCCCTTGAGCACGATGTGGATGAGCGAGGTCGGATCGGCCGAGTTGACCGTACTGCTCAGCGCCAGCTGCGGGAAGGTCTGCTCGTAGCCCTTGCCGGTGCTGCGATGACAAGCCGCGCAGTTGTTGAGGAAGGTCATGGCGCCGTCGCCCTGGTCCTTGCCGGTGCGCAGCGCCTGCGCCACGGCCGGGTCGTACGTCAGGGCCGCGGCCGCGTCCTTGCGGGCGGGCGGCAGGCTCTTCAGGTAGGCAGCGATGGCGTTCAGGTCCTCGTCGGTGAGGTGCTGCGTACTGTCCGAAACCACCTGGGCCATGCCGCCGAAGGCGGCGGAATGCCCGTTGCGCCCGGACTTCAGGAAGGCCACGATGTCTTCCTTGCTCCAGGCGCCCAGGCCGTCCACCGGATCGCCGCGCAGGTTCTTGGCCAGCCAGCCCTCGACCACGCCGCCGGACAGATAGTCGGAGCCGTCGGCGTCGGTGAGCGCCTTCTCCTGCAGCGCGAAGCCGCGGGGCGTGTGGCAGGTGCCGCAGTGGCCCAGGCCCTCGACCAGATACTGGCCGCGCAGCAGCGCCTGCTTGTCCGCGCCGTCGGGCACGGTAACGGGCGCGGTCGCGACGTCGGGCGCGAACATCCAGCGCCACACCGCCAGCGGCCAGCGCATGGAGAGCGGCCAGACGATGTCCGTGTCCTTGTTCTCCTGCCTGACCGGCTGCACGCCCTGCATGAAGTACGCATACAGCGCCTTCACGTCGTCGGGCGACATCCTGGCGTACGAGGGATACGGCATGGCCGGATACAGCGTGTGGCCGTCCTTGGATACGCCATGGCGCACGGCGCGGTCGAAGTCTTCCAGGCTGTATTCGCCGATGCCGGTTTCCTTGTCCGGCGTGATGTTGGTGGAATAGATGACGCCCAGCGGCGAATCCAGACCCAGGCCGCCCGCAAAGGGCTTGCCGTCCTTGGCGGTGTGGCAGGCGATGCAGTCGCCCGCGCGGGACAAGTATTCGCCTTGCTTGACGAGCTGCGCGTCGGCCGCGGCGGGCGTGCCCTCGGCGGCCCAGGCGGCGCTTGCGGCGCACAGAGCGAGGGCCGCGGCTATGGTTTGCTTCATCATGACGCGTCCCTCCTCAAGCCTGGACCAGCGGACCGGGGTTCTTCAGGTACTGCTCGCGAATCGCCTTGGCCGACCAGAACGCCAGGGCGCCGACCAGGCCGGTCGGGTTGTAGCCCATGTTCTGCGGGAACACGCAGGCGCCCATGACGAACACGTTGGGCACGTCCCAGCTCTGCAGGTACTTGTTGACCACGCTTTCCTTGGGGTTGGCGCCCATGATCGCGCCGCCCGTGTTGTGCGTGCTCTGGTAGACGCGCGTGTCGTAGCGGGCGCCCTTCTTGCGCACGGCCACGAAGTGCTTCTCGGGATTCATGGCCTTGGCCACTTCCTCCATGCGCTTGCCCATGTAGGCCAGCATGTCGAACTCGTTGTCATGCCAGTCGAAGGTCATGCGCAGCAGCGGCTGGCCGAAGCTGTCCTTGTAGGTCGGGTCCAGCGACAGGTAGGCGTCGCGGTACGACATCACCGATCCGGAAATGCCGATGGTCAGGAACCGCTGGTAGGCGTCCTGCACGCCGGCCTTCCAGGCCGTGCCCCACGCGGGCGTGCCCGGCACCGTGGGCGTCTGCTTGATGGGGCGCCCGCCGTAGCGCACGTGGCGGATGCTGGCGCCGCCGACGAAGCCCAGCGGCCCGTGGTCGAACTGGTCGCCGTTCAGGTCGTCCATGCTCACGCCGCCCGCGCCCGTGCCCACGAAGGGATTGAGCTGGGTGCCCTTGGGCAGCAGCACGTTCACCGCGCCGTTCATCTGGTAGGCGTAGTTCTTGCCCACCACGCCTTCGTTGGTCTTGGGATCGTAGGGCTTGCCGATGCCCGAAAGCAGCAGCAGGCGCACGTTGTGCATCTGGTAGGCCGACAGGATCACCAGGTCGGCGGGCTGTTCCACCTCGCGCCCCTGGGCGTCGATGTAGGTCACGCCCACGGCCTTCTTGCCGGAAGAGTCCAGGTTGACCTTGATCACGTGCGAGTGCGTGCGCAGCTCGAAGTTCGGCTTCTTGAGCAGCACCGGCAGAATGGTCGTCTGCGGCGAGGCCTTCGAGTACATGTAGCACCCGTAGTTCTCGCAGAACCCGCAGAAATTACAGGGCCCCAGGCGCACGCCGTACGGATTGGTGTACGGGCCCGACGCATTGGACGCCGGCGCCGGATAGGGGTTGAACCCCACTTCGCGGGCGGCCTTCTCGAAAAGCTGCGCGCCGTAGGTGGTGGTCAGGGGCGGCAGCGGGTATTCCTTGCTGCGCGGGCCTTCGTGCGGATTGCCGCCCTCGACGATCTTGCCGTTGAGGTTGCCGGCCTTGCCCGAGGTGCCGCACACGTACTCGAACTTGGTGAAGCTGGGCTCCAGCTCGTCGAACGTGACGCCGAAATCCTGGATGGTCATGCCTTCCGGGATGAACTTCTTGCCGTAGCGCGTCTCGTAGCGCGTGCGCAGCTCCAGTTCCTCGGGCAGGATGCGGTAGTGCATGCCGTTCCAGTGGAAGCCCGCCCCGCCCACGCCGGTGCCCAGCAGGAAGGAGCCGTTCTGGCGATACGGCACGGCCACGTCGTCGACGCCATGCCGTATCGTCACGGTTTCCTTGGAGAGATCCTGGAACAGCTTGCCGCGCACCGAATAGGCGAGTTCGTCCAGCACCTTCGGATATTCCGCATCCGTGGGCGTGTCCTGCATGCCGCCGCGCTCCAGCGCCAGCACGTTCAGGCCGGCTTCCGTGAGTTCCTGGCCCATGATGGCGCCGGTCCAGCCAAAACCCACCAGCACGGCATCGACTTTTTCTTTCTTGATCGCCATCGCTCAGCCCCTTTCCCCGGAAATCGACACAGGGCCGTAGGGATACTTGACATTGGGCTGGTCGGCCCAATCCATGTAATCGCCACGCGCGCCCGGGAAACCCACCATCTTCCAGCCCACCATGCCCTTGTTGCCGCCGTACATCGGGTCGGCGAAGAAACCTTCCTTGGTGTTGGTCAGCAGGTAGCTGAAGAAGGTCTTGGCGGGCACGGTATCGAATTCGATCTTGCCGGCCTGCATGTCCTTCAGCACCTGCTCCTGGACCGGCTTGTCGAGCTCGGCGAAGACCTTGCCGTGCGTCTTCTTGCACCACGCATCGCAGGCGGCGATGCCGTGGCGGTACAGCTCGCGGGGGTTCTGGTTGAGCTGGTAGCCCAGCTCGGGCGCCACGTCGGGGTGGAACGGCCCCTGCATGTACCACAGCTTGCCGTGGCCATAGGGCGTTTCCATCTGGCGGTCTATGAATTCGGGCACGCCCGCCGCGACGGCGCCGGGACCGTACTGGTCTTCGGGAATCAGGTGATCCACCGCGGCCACGATGAACGCCCATTCGGGCTTGGTGAAATAGGTAGGCTCGTAGGCCTTTGCGGAAGCCGGCGCCGCCTTGTCGGCGGCGCTGCTACAGCCGGTTGCCATGGTGCCCACCGCAAGGGTGGAAGCAGGCACGATGGCCAGCGCCTGCAGGAAGCGCCTGCGCGGTTTTGCCTCGTCTGTCATAGACATCTCCGTGAAAAATTCCATGCTGTCACGCAACGACGACATGAATTTCGAACCACGAACTGCCGGAACGGTGACAACACGCTTGCAAAAAGAGCCTACCGGGAAAACCCGGAAGCGACCCCATTATGCGCGCATTACGGAGTGCAATAGGCGTAAAAATGGGCTCCAGTTTCAAAATTTGACAATGAAAGCGGGTTTTCGGCGGTTTTGAAAACAGTTTTCCATTCAGGTTTTCGTCATATTTCTATCCGCTTAAATCCTGCTGACGAATTCATTAAAAACGGAGAGATACCCATGCCCCCGAGCATTTCCGAAAAACGCGCCGCCTTCCGGGCGTTGCACCGGAGCGGCTGCTTCGTATTGCCCAATCCCTGGGATATCGGCAGCGCGCTCTTTCTGCAGCACCTCGGCTTCAAGGCATTGGCCAGCACCAGTTCCGGACTGGCCTGGTCCACCGGCCATGCCGACAATGCGCTGCCGCGCGATGCCGTGCTGGCGCACCTGCGCGAACTGGTGCGGGCCACGAGCCTGCCCGTCAATGCGGATTTCGAAAACGGATTCGGGGCCACGCCCGGCGAAGTGGCCGAAAACGTAGCCCTGGCGGTCGAAACCGGCGTGGCCGGGCTGTCCATCGAAGACAGCACGGGCGACCCGGCCGCCCCGCTGGGTTTCGACGGCGTGGCGAGAACTCGTACGACGCCAACCAGCTCGCGCAGATCGACGTGGGCGCGGAGGCGGCCGGCCTGGTCAACACCATGGCGCTGACCGTGGGCGCTTTCGTGCAGGATGTGCACACGCAATACCACCAGACGCGCCCCTGGCTCATGCTGCAGGAGGGCAAGCTGACGGGCACCAGCAGCATCATGCCGCAGAAGCGCAACCCGTATGCGCTCAACACGCTGCGCCTGCAGGCCAGCCAGGCCATCGGCGACGCGATGACCGCGCTGGTGGTGGCGCACAACGTCACGCCCGGCATGCCGGACTACAAGCGCGCGCAGGCGCAGGAGGCCGTGGATTCCGCCACCGAGATGTACCGGCGTCTGAGCGCCATGCTGGACGGGCTGGTGCTCAACTCCGGGCGCGCGCTGGAGGAGGTCAACGCCGAATACTCCACCACCACCGAGCTGGCGGACGTGCTGCAGCGCGACGCCGATGTGCCGTTTCGCATCGGCCACCATTTCGCCTCCGACCTCGTAACCTATGGCCGGCAGAACGGGCTGAAGCCGGCCGAGCTGCCGTTTGCCGAGGTGCAGCGCATCTATACGGAGGCGGCCCGCAGCTTCGGCATCGAGAACGCCAGGCTGCCGCTGACCGAGGCGGCATTCCGCAAGGCGCTCACGGCCGAGAACATGGTGGCTTCCAGCAAGGGCCTGGGCGGTCCGCAGCCGGCGGAAGTGGCGCGCATGCTGAAGGAGGCGCAGTCCAGCCTGGAGGCCGACCGCAAATGGTCGCAGGACGCGCGCGGCCGCCTGCAGGCCGTGCAGCAGCGGCTGGATGCCGCCTTCGGCAAGCTGGCCGGATCCTGAGCCCGCGGCTCAGTTCCAGGCCGGGAGGCGCCACCCGCCGCCGTTGGGCCCGGCGGCGCTCGCAGCGCAGGGGCCTGATGAGCGCCATCGCGTTGTCCTGCCGCGCCAGCCAGCGCAGGGCCGCCTGCGCCGGCGTCCTGCACCTTGCCGTCGGCCATGCCGTAACAGGCCGTCACGTCATGCATGGGGAGCGGCGCGGGCTATGCGCAGGCCGCGGCCGCGCGGGCGGGCCGCCGGTCGAGCTTCCAGCTCGCCAGCGCGACCGCCAGGCCGGTGAACATCAGCGCGATGGCAGCGTCTTGCGCGGCAGCCGGGTGGTGAGGATGGCCACGGGCGGCGCGCCCTGCGTGACGCCCAGGGCGTAGCCGGTAACGAGCAGGCCGCGCCCGACAGCGAGATGCCCGGGTCGGCGTCCACCTCGGGCAGCAGGCCCATGATGACGAACTCGGTGGTGCCGATGCCAAAGGCGCCGACGGCGGGCGCCCACAAGGCGACAGGCATGTGAACCTCCGGAAACGGAACGGGAAGGAGGCGGGCCAGCCCGGGCGGGGTAGGCCCATGGCGGGCGGGTCTGTCCGCGCGGCGGGACGGCCAGGCGCGGGCCCGCAAGCCAGGACTCGCATTCTGCGCCGGCTGATTCGTGAGAAAAACAGCTATAAAGAAAAAATGCTTATGACTTGGACTCAATGATGGCCTTGAATTCCGACGCGCTGCGGCTGTTCCTGGCGGTGGTGGACGCGGCAGCATGAGCGCCGCCGCCGAAATGCTGGGCCAGACCGCTTCGGGCGTGAGCCGCGGCCTGTCGCGGCTGGAGGAGCAGCTAGGCGTGACCCTGCTGTCGCGCACCACCCGGCGCATGGAGCTGACGGAGGAGGGCAGCCAGTTTCTGCAAAAGGCGCGCCGCATTGTGGAGTCGCTGGAAGAAGCGGAGGAATGCATGCGCATCATCCACCAGCAGCCCGCCGGACGCCTGCGCGTGGACGCGTCGGCGCCGGTGATGCTGCATTGCGTGGTGCCGCACGTGCGGGAATTCCGCGAGCGCTATCCGGCCATCCTGCTGGAACTCACCAGCAACGACCGCATCGTGGATCTGCTGGAGCACCGCACCGACGTGGCCCTGCGCGCCGGCCCGCTCACCGATTCCTCCCTGCACGCCCGTCCGCTGCGCCCCTCGCCCCGCTTCCTGCTCGCCAGCCCCCGCTACCTGGCCGGGCGCGGCGAACCCCGGCGGGTGGAAGACCTGGCCGGCCATGAACTGCTGGGCTTCACCCAGCCCGAAACCCTGAACGTCTGGCCGCTCAGGCACGAGGGCGGCTCGAGCTACCCCATCACGCCCACCCTGGCCACGTCTTCCGGCGAAACCCAGCGCCTGCTCGCCCTGGAGGGCGTGGGCCTGGCCTGCCTGTCCGAATTCATGGTGCGTCACGATCTGGCCCAGGGCCGGCTCGTGAAAGTCATGGAACACGCCTACACCGACTATCTCCAGCCCATGCACGCCGTGTACTACCGCAACACCCCGCTGGCCCGGCGCATCGCCTGCTTCCTGGATTTCCTGGCCGAACGGCTATAGCCCCGCCGCGCCGACGCGCGCCACTTGCTCCGCGAAAAGCGAACATTCCAACCCGAGCCGTCCCCAGGCCAGCGCCGGGGATCCGGCTCCGCTGGTCCGCCAGCGCAGCCCCTGGACGGGCCCCTTGGGCGGCCCCCCCCTGGGCGGCCTGCTATTCAGGCCGGGACCATCCTTTCGCCAGCTCACCGCCTGGCGCAGCGCGCGCATGCGGGCTTCGCGCACCGAGGCCGGCCAGGTGGGCTCGAAGCGGCGTTCGGCCTGCCATTTGGAAGCGAATTCTTCCTGGTCGGCCCAGAACCCCACGCCAGCCCGGCCAGTCCGGCCGCGCCGAGCGCCGTGGATTCGGGCACGCGGGGCCGCACCACCGGCACGCCCAGCAGGTCGGCCTGCATTTGCATGAGCAGGTCGTTGGGCGGCGCCGCCGTCGACCCGCAGCTCGGTGAAGTCGATGCTGCTGTCGGCGTTCATGCAGGCCAGCAGTTCCGCGCTTTGCAGCGCAATGGATTCCAGCGTGGCGCGCGCGAGGTGGGCGCGCGTGGTGCCGCGGGTGAGGCCCACCAGGTGCCGCGCGCATAGGGGTCCCAGTGCGGGGCGCCCAGGCCCGCGAAGGCGGGCACCATGAAGACGTCGTCGGTGTCGGCCACGCTGCCGGCCAGGGATTCGATTTCCTCGGAGCGCTGGATGATGCCCAGCCCGTCGCGCAGCCACTGCACCGCCGCGCCCGCCACGAAGACGCCGCCCTCCAGCATGTAGGTGGGTTTCCAGCCCGCTCCTTGTCCGTCCGGCAGGCCCCAGCCCACGGTGGAGAGCAGGTTGTGGCCGGATGCCACGGGTTTGTCTCCCACGTTCATCAGCATGAAGCAGCCGGTGCCGTAGGTGTTCTTGGCCATGCCGGGCGCGAAGCAGGCCTGGCCGAAGGTCGCGGCCTGCTGGTCGCCGGCCACGCCCGCGATGGGAATGGCGCCGCCCAGCCATTCGGGCTGGGTGCGGCCCACCACGCGCTGCTGGGCGCGATGGTCGGCAGCACGCTGCGGGGAATGCGCAGCAGCGCCAGGATGTCGTCGCTCCAGTCCTGCGTGTGCAGGTCGAACAGCATGGTGCGCGATGCGTTGCTGGGGTCGGTGCTGTGCACGGCGCCGCCGGTGAGCTGCCAGATCAGCCAGGTGTCGACCGTGCCGAAGGCCAGCTCGCCGCGTTCGGCGGCCTGGCGCGCGCCGGGCACGTGGTCGAGCAGCCAGGCAAGCTTGGTGCCCGAGAAATAGGCGTCCAGCACCAGCCCCGTGCGCGACTGCAGGAAATCGGCATGGCCGTCCGCGCGCAGCTGGTCGCACATCGGCGCGGTGCGGCGGTCTTGCCAGACGATGGCGCGCGCCAGCGCCGTCCGGTGGCCGCGCTCCCAGATGAGGGTGGTTTCGCGCTGGTTAGTGATGCCCAGCGCCGCCACGTCGGCGGCCGAGACGGCGGCGTTGCGCAGGGCCTCGCGCGCCACGTCGAGCTGGCTGTGCCAGATTTCGGCGGCATCGTGCTCGACCCAGCCCGGACGCGGGTAGAACTGGCGGAATTCGCGCTGGCCGACGCCGCGCACCGTGCCCTCGCGGTCGAAGACGATGGCGCGGGAGCTGGTCGTGCCCTGGTCCAGGGCGAGGACAAATTCATTCGTCGTCACTTTGTTTGGCGCCATTCAGGTGTGCCCCGGCCAGCGGCTCGAGGCGTCTAAAGGAGAAGACCGATGCTGCGCACAGCACGCCTATGACGATGAATCCGGCAACCACGTCGCCCACGGCAAGCCTGTCGGCGCCGCGCAAGGCCATGCTGATGTTCAGCGTAACCGCGGCCACCCCCACGCCCAGGCTGATGCCGAGCTGTTGCGCCATGGCGGCGAAGCTGCTGGCGCGGCTCATCATGGCCGGGGGGATGTCGGCATAGGTTAGCGTATTTACCCCCGTGAATTGCAGCGACCGGAAAAAGCCTCCCACCAAAAGAATGAGGATCATCAACCATACCGGCGTCTGCGGCGTGAAGCCGGCGCACAGGACGATGAAGCTGCCGGTAAGCACCGCGTTCACGGTCAGCACGCGCCGGAACCCGAAGCGGCGCACGATGGGCGTAGCGACGAATTTCATGAGCAGGGCGCCGGCCGCGCTGGCGAAAGTGATCAGGCCGGCCGAGAACGGCGTGAGCCCGAAGCCCACCTGCAGCAGCATGGCCAGCAGGAAGGGCGTGGCGCCCACCGCGAAGCGGCACAGGTTGCCCCCCAGGGTGGCGATGGCGAAAGTGGGCACCCGCATCAGGGACAGGTCGATGATGGGGCGGTCGCTGCGGCGGGCGTGGCGCGCATACAGCAGACCGCAGGCCGCGCCCAGCGCGATCAGGCCGAGCAGCAGGGGCAGCGGCATCACGTCGCGGCCGATGGCCTCGAAGCCGCTCACCAGGGAGGCCAGGCAGATGGCGCTCAGCAGAAAGCCGGGCCAGTCCAGCGGCGGGGTGCCTTCCTCGCGGATCTCGGCCACGCAGCGCATCACCAGCGCGATGCCCAGCACGCCGATGGGAATATTGATGAGGAAGATCCAGTGCCACGACATATAGGTGACCATGAACCCGCCCAGCGGCGGGCCGATCACGGGGCCGAGCAGCGCCGGGATGGACAGGAAAGACATGGCCTTGAGCAGGTCTTCCTTGGGCACCGTGCGCAGCAGGATGATGCGGCCCACCGGCACCATCATGGCGCCCGCCATGCCCTGCACGATGCGGGCCAGCACCAGCTGCACCAGGTCTTGCGAGAGCGCGCAGGCCACCGACGACAGGGTGAAAAGGCCGATGGCGGCCACGAAGACGCGGCGGGCGCCGTAGCGGTCGGCCGCCCAGCCGCTCACCGGCACGAACACGGCCACCGACAGCAGGTAAGAGGTAATGGCCACGTTCAGGCGCACCGGCGTGGACCCCAGCGCGCGCGCCATGGCGGGCAGCGCGGTGGCCACCACCGTGGCGTCCAGCATCTGCATGAAAAGCGCGCAGCCCACGATGAATGGAATCATCCGTGCCGCGCGCGCCGCGTCCGGGGGAGAGGACTGGCCGGGACGGGGGGCTGCTGCGGATTCTGCGGGCATGGGCGGAAGCGGTGCGGGAACGATCTGAGAGGGGCGCCTGACGATTGTAACGCCCGGGGAAGGGGCCCGCGTGCAGTAAACTCCCCCCATCTGAAACCCGCTGAAATTGGTGTCATGGCAAACAACTACCAATCCGAGATCACCCAGTTCCTCAACGAGTACAAGAAGTCCCACCCGGGCACCGAAGAGCGCCAGCGCGAAGGCCGCGCCCGCCTCTGGGACAAGCCCCAGGACCAGGAGCTGCTGGAGGGTTTCCGCGCCGCCCGCGTGCCGCAGAAGCCCTATGTGTATCAGGCCGACTGATACGCGCCGGCCGCCATGTCCCTGCCCTCGTCCGTTCCGGGCGACGCCCTGGCCGCGCTAGTGGAACCGCAGATCGACAGCACGCCCGACACCGTCGACAGCGTGGCCTTCGCTCGCCTGTACGGCGAGCCGCTGTTCCAGTTGCCGACCGACCTGTACATTCCGCCCGACGCGCTGGAAGTGTTCCTGGAAGCGTTCGAGGGGCCGCTGGACCTGCTGCTCTACCTGATCCGCAAGCAGAACTTCAACGTGCTGGACATCCCCATGGCGGATGTCACGCGCCAGTATCTGTCGTATGTGGAGCAGATCCGCATCCATAACCTCGAACTGGCCGCCGAGTACCTGCTCATGGCGGCCATGCTCATCGAGATCAAGTCGCGCATGCTGCTGCCGGTCAAGAAGACCGACACCGGCGAAGAGCCCGAAGACCCGCGCGCCGAGCTGGTGCGCCGCCTGCTCGAATACGAGCAGATGAAGCTCGCCGCGCAGAAGCTTGACGCCCTGCCGCAGTTGGGGCGGGATTTCCTCAGCAGCCAGGCGGTGGCCGAGCTCAACGTGGAGCGCGCGCTGCCCGAGGTCAGCGTCGACGACCTGCGCGCCGCCTGGGCCGACATCATGAAGCGGGCCCGGCTCAACCAGCACCACCACATCACGCGCGAGCAGTTGTCCGTGCGCGACCACATGACGCACATCCTGCGGCGGCTGAACGACGTGCGCTTCATGGAGTTCGGCGACCTGTTCATGGAGCGCATCCGCGAAGGCGCGCCGGCCGCCGTCGTCGTGGTGCATTTCATCGCCATGCTGGAGCTCGCGCGCGAATCCCTGCTGGAAATCACCCAGGCCGAACCCTACGCGCCCATCTACGTGCGCCTGGCCTACACCAGCGTGACGGCCGCCGCCGCCTGAACCCGGCCGGCCGCCGTTTCCCTCTCCGGAGAAACCCCTTGAAAGTCGTACACACCATCCAGGAATTGCGGGACCACCTGCGCGGGCAGAACCGGGTCGCTTTCGTGCCCACCATGGGCAACCTGCATGAAGGGCACCTCGCCCTCATGAAGCTCGCGCGCCAGCACGGCGACCCGGTGGTGGCCAGCATTTTCGTCAACCGCCTGCAGTTCGGTCCCAACGAAGATTTCGACCGCTATCCGCGCACCCTGGCGGCCGACATCGAAAAGCTGGAGCGCGCGCGCGACGTCTATGTGCTGTTCGCGCCCGACGAACGCGAAATGTATCCGGAGCCGCAGAACTTCCGCGTGCAGCCGCCCGACGACCTGGGCGACATCCTGGAAGGGGAGTTTCGTCCGGGCTTCTTCGCCGGCGTGAGCACCGTGGTGCTCAAGCTGTTCTCCTGCGTGCAGCCGCGCGTGGCGGTGTTCGGCAAGAAAGACTATCAGCAGCTCATGGTGGTGCGCGCCATGTGCCGCCAGTTCCAGCTTCCCGTGGACGTGCTGGCGCATGAAACCGTGCGCGCGGACGACGGCCTGGCTCTGTCGTCGCGCAATCGCTACCTGTCGGACGCCGACCGCGCCGAGGCGCCCGCGCTGTACGCCGAGCTGCGGCGCATCGACCAGCGCCTGGCCGCGGGCGAACGCGATGCCGCCGCGCTGGAGCGCGATGCCGCGGCCGAGCTGGCGCGCCGGGGCTGGCAGGTGGACTACGTGCGGGTGCGCCGCCAGCGCGACTGAAGCGCCCGCAGGCCGCCGACCTGCAGGCCGGCGAGCCCCTGGTGGCGCTGGCCGCCGCCAAGCTGGGCGCCACGCGCCTCATCGACAACCTCGAACTGGGGCAGGGCTGACGCGCCCTGGCCTGCGGCGGCGGATGCCCGCCCGGGC
>NZ_LHSJ01000118.1:0-12132 GCF_001270295.1 Achromobacter sp. DMS1
CCCTGGCCGCGGCGCTGGGCTGGATTCCGGTGCTGGCCGGCTTTGCCGCGCCCGCCCTCTACCTGGTCTGGGAAACCTACAAGCGGCTGCATCTGGTGGGCGGCGTGTCCGACCAGCTGCTCGCGGGGCTGCGCAACACGCTGACGGTGGCCGTCAGCGCCACCGTGGTCACGCTGCTGTGCGGCCTGGTCGTGGCCTGGGCAGGCCGCAGCCTGCGCGAAAGCGCGGTCTTCAACCCGGGACGGGCCTGCGGCCGCATCGCCAGCCTGGGCTACGCCGTGCCCGGCACCGTGCTGGCCATCGGCCTGCTCACGCCCTTCGTTTGGATAGACCGCGCGATTGCGGGCGTGTTCGGCGGGTCGGGCCTCTTGCTCATGGGTTCCATGGCGGCGCTGGTGTGCGCCTATTCCATCCGCTTCCTCGCCATTTCCACCGGCGCCATCGAGGCCGGCCTGGCGCGCATCCCGCTCTCGCTCGAACAGGCCTCGCGCCTGCTGGGCGAAACCTCCGCCGGCACGCTGCGCCGCGTGCACCTGCCGCTGCTGCGCCCGGCGCTGGCGGCCAGCGCGCTGCTGGTGTTCGTGGACGCCATGAAAGAACTGCCCGCCACCCTGCTGCTGCGTCCCATGAATTTCGATACCCTGGCCACCTGGCTGTACGCCGAGGCCGCGCGCGGCACCTATGAAGAAGGCGCCGTCGCCGCGCTGGCCATCGTGCTGGCCGGCCTGCTGCCGGTGGTGCTGCTGGCCCGCACCAACCTCAAGATGGGACATTGAACACCGTGCCCGACCTACTGCAACTCGATCATCTCTGCCTCGCCTACGACACCCCGCAGGGGCCGCGCCGCGTGGTGGACGACCTGACGCTGGGCCTGCCGGCCGGCGACATCGGCTGCCTGCTGGGCGAATCCGGCTGCGGCAAGACCACCGTATTGCGCGCCATCGCCGGATTCGAGCCGGTGCGCTCGGGCCGGATCCTGCTCGACGGCGCGGTGCTTTCCTCGCCCACGGCGCAGGTTCCGCCCGAGCAGCGCCGCGTGGGCATGATGTTCCAGGACTATGCGCTCTTTCCGCACCTCTCCGTCGAACAGAACGTGGGCTTCGGGTTGCGCCGCATGACGCGCGCCGAGCGCGCCCGGCGCGTAACCGAGATGCTCGAACTGGTGGGGCTGGCGCACGCCGCCGGCAGCTATCCCCACGAGATCTCCGGCGGACAGCAGCAGCGCGTCGCGCTGGCGCGCGCCCTGGCGCCGTCTCCCGACCTGCTGCTGCTGGACGAGCCCTTCTCCAACCTCGACGTGGACACGCGCGAGCGCCTGGCGTTCGAGGTGCGCGACATCCTCAAGCGCACCAACCATACGGCGATCCTGGTCACGCACAACCAGGCCGAAGCCTTCGCCATCGCCGACCACATCGGCGTGATGGCCCAGGGCCGCATCGCCCAATGGGACACGCCCTACAACCTGCGGCACCATCCCGCCAACGCCTTCGTGCGCGACTTCATCCGCCCCGAGGCATTGGCCGAGCAGCGCGAAGCGGCCTACGCGCGCGGCCGCTGAACCGCGGGCGGAGCGTCCGCGCCCCGCCCGCCTAGCCATCAATCGGCCGAGAGCCTCACCTTCCGCGACAAGGCCCTGAACGCCTCGTACTGGCTGCGCGTGAGCTTTTCCACGTCTTGCGGCGCGGAACCGAAGGGCGTGAAGCCGGCCTGCTGCAGCGTGGCCTTCACATCGGGCAGCGCCAGCGCCCATTGGAACGCCTCGCTCAGCGTGTCCGTCACGTCGGCCGGCATGCGCGCCGGCCCGTATACCGCGAACCAGGGATCGACCACCGCGCCGGGGTAGCCCAATTCGGCCAGCGTGGGCACGTCCGGCAGCGAGGGCGAGCGCTGGCTGCCCGTGACCGCCAGCGCTCGCGCCTTGCCCGCCTGGATATGCGGCAGCGAGGCCGGCAGGTTGTCGAACATCACCGGCAGGTGCCCGCCCAGCAGGTCGTTGATGGCCTGCGCGCTGCCCTTGTAGGGAATGTGCTGCATGCCCGCACCCGTGATCTGGTCGAACATCACGCCAGCCAGGTGCATGGACGTGCCCGTGCCGGGCGTGCCATAAGCCGTGCCCGGATGCGCCTTGGCGTATGCAACCAGCTCGCTCACGCTTTTCACCGGCACCGCCGCGCCTGTCTCCAGCACCACGGTGGAGGTGCCCAGCATGCTCACGCCGGTGAAATCCCGCATCGGGTCGAACGGCATGGACGGATAGACGAAGGGGTTGAGCGCATTGGTCGAAATCGCGCCGAAGCCGATGGTGTAGCCGTCGGGCGCCGACTTGGCCACGGCGTCCATGCCGATGTTGCCGCCCGCTCCGGGGCGGTTCTCCACGATGACGGGCTGGCCCAGCCTCTCCGTGAGCTTCTGCGCCGCCGCGCGCGCCACCAGGTCGGTGGTGCCGCCCGCGGTATAAGGCACGATGAAAGTAATGGGTTTGGCGGGAAAGCCCGCGGCATGCGCGGCCGTGCCCGCCGCCGCCAGGGCCAGCGCGGCCGCGCCGCACAGCGACTTGATGCGTGCTTGAATCATGATGTCTCCATTCCGCTTTTCTCGGCAAGCGGGTGGCGCATCATACCGCCGGCGCGCCCGGCTCAGGCGCGCGGCGCGGGCAGCGGGATGAACTCGGTTTCGTCGCCCGGCACGGTCTGGCCGAAGCGGTCGCGCTGCCATGCTCTCTTGGCCTCCTCGATGCGCTCCTTGCTGCTGGAAACGAAGTTCCACCACACAAAGCGCGGGCCGTCCAGCGGCTCGCCGCCCAGCACCGCGAAACGCGCCGCCGAGCGGGCGCGGATCTCCACCGGCCGGCCCGGCGCGAACACCACCAGGCGTCCGCTCTCGAAGACCTGGCCGTCCACCTCCACCGCGCCTTCGGTCAGATAGGCGGCGCGCTCTTCGTACTCCGCGGGCAGCACGACGGCCGCGCCGGCCTGCAGGCGCAGATCGCCATAGAAGAGCGGCGACAGCGTCCGCACCTGCGACGTCCGGCCGAACAGGGAACCGGCCACCACCTGCGCGCGCACGCCCTCGCCTTCCACCACCGGTTGCGCGTCCAGCCCGTAATGCGTGAAGCCCGGGTCCGCTTCTTCGTGCTCGCGCGGCAGCCCCACCCAGAGCTGCAGGCCACAGAGGCGCTGGGCGGCCAGGCGGCTCTCGGGCGAGGAACGCTCGGAATGCACGATGCCGCGGCCCGCCGTCATCCAGTTCACCTCGCCGGGCAGGATGGTCTGCACGTGCCCCGCGCCATCGCGGTGCACGATGGCGCCCTCGTACAGGTAGGTCACCGTGGACAGCCCGATGTGCGGATGCGGGCGCACGTCCAGGCCGGCGCCGGGTGCGAATTCCGCCGGCCCCATCTGGTCCAGGAACACGAAGGGGCCGACCGCGCGGCGCTGCGCCGACGGCAGGGCCCGGCGCACTTCGAATCCTCCGAGGTCGCTGGTGCGCGGCACCACGACGGTTTCGATCCGGCCCTCGCCGGCTGCTGACAAAGTGGACATGGCAATCTCCGCAGTAAGGGGCCCGTGCGGGGCGTGCGGCCCGGATCCGGAATCCGGTTTCGGATCGGGCCTCGAATCCGGGCTGAAAGCCGGCCTGGAAGCCGGTTTCAGGAACCCGCCCCCAAGTATGAACCATGGGCGCGGGCCGGCGAGCCCGCCCGGGGATGGCCCTTCCCCGGGGCGGCTCCGCTTTCCCGCCTTCAGGCGAGGTCGAACACCAGCACTTCGGCCTTGCTGCCGCCCGACAGCGTCACCCGCTCTTCGCCGGTGACGGCCGCCGCGTCGCCGGCCGACAGCGCCTGCCCGTTGACCATGATGCTGCCCCGGGCCACGTGCACCCAGGCCCGGCGTCCCGGCGCGAGGGCGAGCGACGCGCTCTCGTCGCCGTCGAACAGGCCGGCATAGAGCGTGGCGTCCTGGTGGATCTTCATGGAGCCGTCCACGCCGTCGCGCGAAACCAGGGCCTGCAGCCGTCCGCGCTTTTGCGCGTCGGAGAACTGCCGCTCCTCGTACTCGGGCACGATGCCGGTCACGTCGGGCTCGATCCAGATCTGCAGCATGTGGGTTTCACGGTCGGGCTGCGGATTGAATTCCGAATGCAGCACGCCCCGGCCCGCGCTCATGCGCTGCACGTTGCCCGGCTGGATGGTGGAACCGCTGCCCATGCTGTCCTTGTGGGCGACCGCGCCGTCCAGCACGTAGGTAATGATCTCCATGTCGCGGTGGCCGTGCGTGCCGAAGCCGCGGCCCGGGGCGATCCGGTCGTCGTTGATCACGCGCAGGGCGCCAAACCCCATGTGCGCCGGGTCGTAATAGTTGGCGAAGGAAAAGGTGTGGAAGGAATCGAGCCAGCCATGGTTGGCGTGGCCACGTTCGGCGCTGCGGCGCAGAGTAAGCATGATAGGCTCCTGTTTCAGTTAGAGTGAATGACCTCGCGTTCCGGTCGGATTCCGCTTGTCATCCGTCATGAGTGCTATTCTGCAGTCACCCGGACAGCAATTGAGCCACTGATTTTGAAGACATCATTCAATATTTTCGAATGAAGAATGACGCCCCCTCGCCGCACGCCATCACGCCCGACCTGCTGATGCTGGTGGACGCCATCGCCCGCCATGGCAGCTTCGCCAAGGCCGCCCGCGAACTGGGCAAGGTGCCCTCCGCCGTCACCTACGCCATCCGCAAACTCGAAGACGGGCTGGACGTGCTGCTGTTCGACCGCAGCGGCCATCGCGCCACGCTGACGCCTGCCGGGCAGGCCCTGCTGGACGACGGCCGCCAGCTCCTGCAGGCGCTGGACGACCTGGCCTGCCGCGTCAAGCGTATCGCCTCGGGCTGGGAAGTGGAGCTGCGCATCGCCGTAAGCGCCGTGCTGCCCTGGCGGCCCATCTACGAGCTGATCGAGGAATTCCAGGCGCTGGGCAGCGCCACCACGCTGCGCTTTTCGGTCGAGGTGCTGAGCGGCAACTGGGACGCGCTGGGCGCCGGACGGGCGGACCTGGTCATCGGCGCGCCGGCGGCCAGTCAGCCCGCCGGCCCCTACCGCACCCAGGCCATGGGCCAGACCCAGTTCGCCTTCTGCGTGGCGCCCCCGCCATCCGCTGGCCGCGCTCAAGCGCCCGCTGCGCCGGGCCGATGTCGCGCCCTACAGCGCGGTGGTCGTGGCCGACACCTCCCGCGGGCTGCCGCCGCAGACGCGAGGCATCCTGGCCGAGCAGGCGATGCTGGTCATGCCCACCATGCAGGCCAAGATAGAAGCGCAGATCCAGGGACTGGGCTGCGGCTACCTGCCCATGACGCTGGCCGCGCCCTACGTGGCGCAGGGAGTGCTGGTGACGTGCGACACCGAAGAAGGCATGCCGCCCGTGGAGCACGTGGTGTACGCCTGGCGCGCCGAGGCGCCGGGCGAAGCCCTGAAGTGGTGGCTGCGGAAACTGCAATCGCCCCGGCTGTGCGAAAGCCTGCTCGGACTGGGCGAAGCGTAGGACGAGGCGCGGCTGGCGAGGCGCGGCCGGCAAGGCGCGGCCGGCGAGGCGCGGCCTGCCCCAAGTCGCTCTACAATCGCGCCTTATGTCTATTCTCTTCCACGCCTATCCCCTGGCCCGCACGGCGCTCTTCGCCATGGATGCGGAAACCGCCCACGAAGTCACACTGTCGGGGCTGCAGCGCGCCTATGACTGCGGCGCCACGCGCAGGCTGCTGCATGCGCAGCCCAAGGCGCCCTGCACCCTCATGGGCATGACACTCTCGAACCCGGTCGGACTCGCGGCGGGGCTGGACAAGAACGGCGCCTACATCGACGCGCTCGGCAACCTGGGCTTCGGCTTCGTGGAAGTGGGCACGGTCACGCCGCGCGCCCAGCCGGGCAATCCCAAGCCGCGCATGTTCCGCCTGCCGCGCGCGCAGGCGCTCATCAACCGGCTGGGGTTCAACAACCAGGGGCTGGATGCTTTCCTGGCCAACGTGCGGCGCAGCCAGTGGCGCAGCCAGGGCGGCGTGCTGGGGCTCAACATCGGCAAGAACGCCGACACCCCCATCGAGAACGCGGCGAGCGACTACCTGATCGGGCTGGAAGGCGTATACCCCCACGCCGACTACGTCACGGTGAATATTTCTTCGCCCAACACCAAGAACCTGCGCGCCCTGCAGGGCGGCGACGAGCTGTCGGCACTGCTGGACCGGCTGGCGGACAAGCGCCGCGAACTGGAAGACCGGCATCAGCGGCGCGTGCCCATCGCCGTGAAGATCGCGCCCGATCTGACCGAAGAGCAGATCGACGCCATTGCCGGAATCCTGCCGCGCCACGGCATCGACGGCGTCATCGCCACCAACACCACGCTGTCCCGCGAGGCGGTGGCCGGCATGGCGCACGCCGACGAGGCGGGCGGCCTGTCGGGTGCGCCGGTGCACGAGCTGTCGCTGGCGGTGATCCGCCGCCTGCGCCAGAAGCTGGGCGCGGACATGGCCATCATCGGCGTGGGCGGGGTAATGTCGGGGCGGCATGCCCGCGAGAAGATCGAAGCCGGCGCCAACGCGGTGCAACTGTACACCGGCCTCATCTACCGGGGCCCGGCCCTGGTCGGCGAATGCGTGAGCGCGCTGGCGCGGGCGTAAAAAAAGGCCACCCGTGGGTGGCCCTAATTCCAGCTCTGCTCTGTCACTCAACAGTACTACATAACTGCGGTTTGCGCACCGCCTGCGTTCGGCCCGGGATGTAAATCCCGGACCAGGCCCCATGATCCGTTACCGGACTCAGGCGCTGCGGCGGCTGCGGCTGGCAACCTTGGTGGCGGCGTCGGCGGCGTCCGAGGCAGCCTTGAAGGTCGCGTTGGCGGCGGCGTTCAGGTTCGATTCGGCGACTTCGGCGGCCTGCTTGGCAGCCTTGGACAGCGAATCGTAGGCGCTGGTCGCGGTGGCCAGCGAGGACTTGATCAGCGCGACGGCGCTTTCCGAGCCGGCGGGAGCGTTCTTGGAGAACTGCTCGACGGCGTCGGACAGCTGCTGCTGCGTTTCGGCGATCTGCGCTTCGGTCAGCTTGGCCAGGTTGCCCTGCACGCCGGCCACGATGTCGTAGACGTGCTTGCTGTAGGCCAGGGCCTTCTCGGCGCCGGGCTGCAGCAGGCCGGTGGCGAAGGCGGCGGCTTCCTGCGGATCCTTGACTTCGACGGCCTGCTGCGACTTCTGGGCGACTTCGTCCAGGGTGGCGCGCACGACCTTCAGATTCAGTTCAACGAGCTTTTCGAAGCCCGCGAAAACGGCGGATTGGGCAGCCAGAAAGGTGTTGACGCTGGCTTTCTGACGGTCCAGGACTTGTTGCGGAATAGTGCTCATAGGATGCTCCTATCGGTGCCGGACGCGCCGGCAAGGTGGGTGTCTGCGACGAAAGAAAAAAACGTGCGCGGATACTGGTACTACACGCAACCGCCGGCTCGTTTGATGCACTGCACAATGCACATTCTAGGGGCCTCAAAAAACTTGTCAAGCAGTTTTTGTGCAACGCAACAACTGTTTGCACTTTCGTGGGGCATGCGGGCTCGGGCCTTGATCTGGCACAAGATTCCGCTTCGCGTTGGGGAAATACCGGACTGACTCCGTACCCAGTCTTCCCTACACTCGCGGCACACTGGTGTGATTCAAACTATTACAAACCGGTATCCCATAACGACTACGCAGCACAGCAAACCCTGCATTGGAGACCCCATGAATTTCCTCCCCCGCACGCTTTCGGCTCTCTTCGCCGCCAGCGCCCTGCTCGCGGCCGGCGCTGCCCACGCCGAATACCCGGACCACCCCATCAACATGGTGGTGCCTTTCGCCGCGGGCGGCCCGACCGACAACGTCGCGCGCTCGCTGGCTGAGGCCATGCGGACGTCTCTGGGCCAGACGGTCGTGGTCGAAAACAAGGGCGGCGCCGGCGGCACGATCGGCACCACCCAGGTCGCGCGCTCGCAGCCCGACGGCTATTCCGTCCTGCTGATGCACGCCGGCTTCTCGACGGCGCCCTCTCTCTACAAGAACCCCGGCTACGATCCGTACAAGAGCTTCGAGCCCATCGGCCTCGTGGTGGACGTGCCCATGACCGTCATCGCGCGGTCGGACTTCCCGCCCAACACCATCCAGGAACTGGCCGAGTACGTCAAAAAGAACAAGGACAAGGTTTCGCTCGCCAACGCCGGCATCGGCGCGGCCAGCCACCTGTGCGGCACCATGCTCCAGGAAGCCCTGGGCGTGCAGCTGCTGACCATTCCCTACAAGGGCACCGCTCCCGCCATGAACGATCTGCTGGGCAAGCAGGTGGACGTGCTCTGCGACCAGACCACCAACACCACGCAGCAGATCGACGCCGGCAAGGTGAAGGCCTATGCCGTCACCAGCCTCAAGCGCGTGCCCACGCTGCCCAAGCTGCCCACCATGGACGAGTCGGGCTACAAGGGCTTCGAAGTCGGCATCTGGCATGGCATGTGGGTGCCGAAAGGCACGCCCAAGCCCGTGGTGGACAAGCTGGTCAAGGCCTTGCAGGCCGGCCTGGCCGATCCCAAGTTCCAGGAGCGCATGAAACAACTGGGCGCCACCGTACTCACCGCGGAAGCCAATCCGCAGGCGCTGGAAGCCAAGGTGAAGCAGCAGGTGCCGCAGTGGGCCGAACTTTTCAAGAAGGCGGGCGTCGAGCCGCAGTAAGCCGCGCGGCCGCCCCTCCCCGGCAAACGCCCTGCGATTGTTGAACTGCCCCCGAAGGTTGGATTCGTCCAACTTTCGGAGGGCAGTTCAGATGCGGGGCGTTTTCTTTTCAAGAAGGCGGTTCTTCGCGCGATGCGCGGCGCGCGGGCCGGGCGGCGGAATGCCGCGGCTACACGCGGGCGGTGGTTTCGGGCGCGGCAGGCCGTTGAAGCCGCCGGGGCCCGCGCCGGGCGGCTCGTAGCCCAGCGCCTCGGAAATTTCGGCGGCGGTGTCCACCAGCGCCTTGATCCATTCGTCCTGCAGGCGCTCCGCCGGCGCCGAAATGGACAGGCCGGCCACCAGCTTGCCGGTGTCGTCGTAGATGCCGGCCGCGATGCAGCGCACGCCCAGTTCCAGTTCTTCGTTGTCGCGCGCGTAGCCGTGGCGGCGCACCAGCGCCAGTTCGCGCTCGAGGCGGTCGAGGTCGGTGAGGCTGTTGCGGGTGTGGCCGGCCAGCCCGGTGCGCAGCGCGTAGGCGCGCACCTGGCGGGAGTCGGCGGTGGACAGGAACAGCTTGCCCGTGGAGGTGAGGTGCAGGGGCGCCCGGCCGCCGATGGCCCGCACCACCTGCATGCCGGAACGCTCGCTCCAGGCGCGCTCGATGTAGACGATTTCGTCGCCCTGCTGCACCGAAAGGTTGATGGTCTGGCCCGTGAGCTTGTGCAGCGAACGCATGGCCGAGATCGAGGCCTCGCGCACGTTGAGCCGCCCCTTGACCAGCGAGCCCAGTTCCAGCAGACGCATGCCGAGCTGGTAGAGGCCGTTATCCACGCGCTCTACGTAGCGCCCCACCACCAGGTCGTTCAGGATGCGGTGGGCTGTGGAGGCGTGCAGGCCCGTGGTGGCCGAGAGCTCCTTCAGGGTGACGGGGTCGGGCTGGGCCGCCAGCGCGTCGAGCAGCCGCATGGCCCGCTCGATGACCTGGATGGCGATGGGATGGGACGAGGCGCCATCGTGCTCGGCGTCCGGGGCATTGCGTGAATTGGGCAGACGGGACATAGATTGACGGAAAGGGCTTGGCGGCGCGGCCATGGCACAGGGGTTTTGCGGCAATGCAGCAAACAAATCTTTCCCGTATTGTGAAATTTAGCGACCCGTTTGGCAATTGGTTTTTTTAATCGGATTGCGACGGATCGCAACGCCGGACGCTCAGGCGGCGGGCGGCGCCAGCTTGCCGCCCAGGCGCAGCACCTCGGCGCGCAGGTATTCCAGCGCGGCCGCCGCGCCTCGGGCTCGCCCTTGACGCCCAGGTCGATGTGCGGCGTGCCGCCCGCCTCGCCCACGCTGGGCAGGCTGAAGGCGCGCACCCCCGGCCAGCGGCTTTCGACCGTGAGCATGGCGGGCGTGATGCGCGATTCGGGCATGCCGAACACTAGGAAGGAATGCTCGACGTGCGCGCGCGCATGCTGCAACGCACGATAGCGGGTGTCCAGCGTCCATTCGAGCATGGGCCAAGCCATGACCGGAAATCCAGGCACGAAGGTGTGATCGCGGATGAAGAAGCCGGGAATGCGGTTGTACGGGTTGGGCACGATTTCACAGCCCCGGGGAAACACGCCCATCTGCAGCCGCTGCTGGTTCTCGGGCGTGCTCATGTCGGCCGAGCCCTGGCCCTTGGCCGCCATCTCGGCAGCCCGCTGCGCGATGGCCTCGGCCGCCTGGGGATGCAGCTCCAGGGGCAGCCCCAGCGCCTCGGCCGCTGCCTGGCGGGTGTGATCGTCGGGCGTGCCGCCGATGCCGCCGCAGGAGAACACCACGTCGCCGCTGGCGAAGCTGCGGCGGTAGGCCTCGACCAGGCGGGCGCGGTCGTCGGGCAGGAATTCGGCCCACCCCAGTTGCATGCCGCGCGCCGAGAGCATTTCCACGACTTTGGAAAAATGCTTGTCCTGCCGGCGGCCGGAGAGGATTTCGTCTCCGACGATGATAAGGCCGATGCGGCGGGCGGCGGTTTCTGCGGACATGATGGGGTTCCGGATAGCGGTGAAAGGGGAAGGATCAGACGTCGATGGTGCGCTGCTGGCGCAATTGCCGCAGCGCGTCCAGCCCGTAGTGCGCATACACCAGCGCGGAAAACACGGGCAGCACCACCCAGGCCGGCGGCAGCAGGTTCAGCAGCGAGCAGACCAGGCCGATGATCCAGAAGCCGACGTTGTTGCGCTTGAGCAGGATCTGGCGCTCGGCGGGGCTGGCGTGCTCGACGATGGCGTCCACGCGCATCATCCGCGAAAAAGCGAAGGCCCACCAGAACACCGACAGCACCACGGCCATGGGAGGCACCAGCCACAGGGGCAGCGTCAATACCCACCCCAGCGCGAACGCGAGCGACACCCACACGGCGTTCCACACGCTGACCGCCGTGGAAAAACGGCCCTGCCGCGCCACGCCGGCGTACTCGCGCTCGCTCACGTGCCGCAGCACCAGCGGCATGACGAACACCGCCGCGATGGCCAGGCCCAGGATGCCCGACACGGGCAGCAGGATTCCGGCCGCGATGACGGGCACCAGATAGAGCTTGAGGGAGAACAGCCCCACCGCGACCAGCCAGTCATCCACGCGGTTGACCATGTCCCATTGGGAGGCTTCCATGCGCAGCCAGTCGGTCAGGGGCGTCCAGAACAGCCAGAGCAGAACGATGGCGCCCACCAGCGCGATCAGGAACGGCAGCAGCACGGCGAACAGCATGCTCGGATGGCATTGCGACACCAGGGCGCGCTTGAATGCCTGGGCCACGCCCGCTGCGCCCGCGCTCGCGCGGGGCGAAAATCCTGGACGCGATTCGGACGTATCGGACTCGGGGCGCAGTGCGTTCATGGCAGGCAGGCGTGAATGGACAACCCGGGTATGATAGTCAAACACGTCCTGATCTGCTTCACATGCCCCTACTCGTTCCCGGCGCCGACCTGGGCGCCCTGCGCGATCGCCTCGGATCGCCCGATACCTGGCTCATTGCGTGTTTCTGTGCCGCCTGGTGCGATACCTGCGGACAATACCGCCCCCGTCTCCAGGCACTTTCCGACACCCTGCCGCAGCACGTCTTCGCATGGATAGACATCGAAGACCATGAAGAACTGCTGGGCGAGGAAGACGTGGAGAACTTCCCCACTCTGCTGGTGCAGGCCGGCCCGCGCACGGTGTTCTACGGCCCGATGCTGCCCCACATCGGCCACCTGGAGCGGCTCCTCGACAGCCTGGGGCCGGACAGCCCGGCCGTGGCGACCGCCCTGCCCGACCTGCGCCGGCTGCTGCGCGGCTGAACCTTCCGACCGCGCCAGGCGCGGCCCGCTGCGGGGAGCCTCGAAAGCCGCGTACGAACGACCGCGAGGGCTCAGGCCTTGCGGCTGCCGCCCAGCAGGACGGCAAGCTGGCGCTTGGGCGC
>NZ_LHSJ01000119.1:0-12101 GCF_001270295.1 Achromobacter sp. DMS1
GGTAGCGCACCCATTCTTTCTGGGGCCGGGCGCCGATGGATTCGTAGAAATCGATGGCCGGGGCGTTCCAGTCGATCACCCAGGCATCGCGCGCCACCCGCGCGCCGGCGCCGGCGCACGCGGACAAGGAGTCCACCTCCATCCGTGTCGGCGTCGAAAAGGTGGACCAGGTCATCAACCTGGTGGGTGAGCTGGTCATCACGCAAGCCATGCTGGCGCAGACGGCCTCCACGCTGGATCCGGTGCTGCACGACCGCCTGCTCAACGGCATGGAACAGCTTGAGCGCAATGCCCGCGACCTCCAGGAGGCCGTGATGTCCATCCGCATGATGCCGATGGACTACGTGTTCAGCCGCTTTCCCAGGCTGGTGCGCGACATCGCCAGCAAGATGGGCAAGCAGATCGAACTGCAGACCTACGGTCGCGCCACCGAACTGGACAAGAGCCTCATCGAGCGCATCATCGACCCATTGACGCACCTGGTGCGCAACAGCCTGGACCACGGCATCGAGACGCCCGAGAAGCGCGTGGCCGCCGGCAAGGATCCGGTCGGCCAGCTGGTGCTGTCGGCGCAGCACAACGGCGGCAATATCGTGATCGAGGTGAGCGACGACGGCGCCGGCCTGAACCGCGAAAGAATTCTCAAGAAGGCCATCGCCCAGGGGCTGCCCGTCAACGAGAACTCTCCCGACGACGAGATCTGGCAGCTCATCTTCGCCCCGGGTTTTTCCACGGCGGAGAAGATCACCGACATCTCGGGCCGCGGCGTGGGCATGGACGTGGTGCGCCGCAATATCCAGGACATGGGCGGCCACGTGCAACTGTCGTCCCGGCCGGGGCAGGGCACCACCACCCGCATCGTGCTGCCGCTGACGCTGGCCATCCTCGATGGCATGTCGGTGCGGGTCGGCGAGGAAACCTTCATCCTCCCGCTCAACCACGTGACCGAATCGCTGCAGCCCACCAACGACCAGATCTACTCGGTGGCCGGCAACGAGCGCGTGATGCACGTGCGCGGCGAGTACCTGCCGCTGGTGGAAATGCACCGCGTGTTCTCGGTCTGCGGCGCGCAGACCGATCCCACGCAGGCCATCGCGGTCATCATGCAGGCCGAAGACCGCCGCTTCGCGCTGCTGGTGGACCACCTCATCGGGCAGCACCAGGTGGTGGTGAAGAATCTCGAATCGAATTACCGCAAGGTTCCCGGCATCTCCGCCGCCACCATCCTGGGCGATGGCAGCGTGGCGCTGATTGTCGACGTTTTTGCGCTGGCGCGCGCCAACCGCGAGCGTTGGTCGCAGCCCGAAGCCATTCTGAATTGACGGAGAGAAACCACTCATGGCAGCCAAACCGCAAGCGCAGTCCGCGCGCAATGAGGACGTAGGCAGCGAATTCCTCGTGTTCACGCTCGGCGCCGAGGAATACGGCATCGACATTCTCAAGGTGCAGGAAATCCGCGGCTACGACGCGGCCACCGTCACCCGCATCGCCAACGTGCCGCCTTTCATCAAGGGCGTGACCAACCTGCGCGGCATCATCGTTCCCATCGTCGACCTGCGCATCAAGTTCAACCTGGGCAGCGTCGACTACAACGAGCAGACGGTGGTCATCATCCTCAACCTCGAGCGCCGCGTGGTCGGCATCGTGGTCGACGGAGTGTCCGACGTGCTCATGCTCAACGCGGGGCAGATCCGCCCGGCGCCGGAGTTCGGCGCCACGCTGTCCACGGAATACCTCACCGGCCTGGGCACGGTGGACGAACGCATGCTGATCCTCGTGGACATCGAAAAGCTGATGACCAGCGACGAAATGGCGCTGGTGGAGAAGGTCGCTTCCTGATCGGAGACGGCCGGCAGGGCACAGGCGCCGCGTCAGGATCGATGCGGCGCTTTTCCTAACTACTGCACCCTGGGAGTGGTTCCTGTGATGCGCAAGTTTTTTGCGAACATGACGATACGCGGCAGCCTGCTGTGGGTGCTGGCGTTCTTTTCATTCATGTTGGTGATCGGCGCGGCGTTGGGGGTTCTGTCGCTGCGGGTCAGCAACCAGACTCTGGCGGAGATCAAGCAGGCGCAGGAGCTCGACGACGCGGTCAGCCGCGTGGTGGGAAGCTACAAGGATACGCTCAACAGCCTGGGCCGCGCGGCCACTTCCAACTACGGCGACATCGTGCGCAACATCGGCCAGCCCGTCCTGGTGTCGCAGGGCCTGTCCGGCGAGGCGGCGGGCATGCTGCAGCGGGCGAAGTCGGCGCTCAACAAGACGCAGACCGAGTTCGAATATTACAAGACGCTGCCCAAGCCCGACGACGCCGAGGCGGCGCCCATTCTCAAGGAAATCGAGGACGCGTATCTCGTGCTGGCGCAGCAGGGCCTGGCCCCGCTGGTGACGGCGCTCGAGAAAGCCGACATGCCGGGCTACCAGACGCAGGTCCAGATGGTGCAGGACGCCCTCGAAAGCCGCTTCGCGCGTGCCGTGGACGCTTTCGACTTCTGGCGCACCGGCAAAATGACCGATGCCCACGAAGTGGCGCAGGTCCGCTACCGCTACGTGCTGATGGCCGTGGCGGCGGGCGGCGTCATCGCCGCGCTGCTGGTGTTCGCGACCTATGTTTTCCTGCGGCGCCGGGTGCTGCGCCCGCTCACCGACGCGGGCCGGCATTTCGACCGCATCGCGGCCGGCGACCTGACGGCGCGCGTCGAAGTGCGCAATGCCAACGAGATCGGCCAGCTCTTCTCGGCGCTCAAGCGCATGCAGGAGAGCCTGACGCGCACGGTGGCGGCGGTGCGCCGCGGGGTGGACGAGATCACGGTGGGTTCGCGCGAGATTGCGGCGGGCAACACGGACCTGTCCAGCCGCACCGAAGAGCAGGCGGCGTCGCTGGAGCAGACGGCGGCGTCGATGGAAGAGCTGGCCTCGACGGTCAAGCAGAACGCGGACAATGCGCGGCAGGCCAACCAGCTGGCGGCCAGCGCGTCGGACGTGGCCGAGCGCGGCGGTCAGGCGGTGTCCGAGGTGGTGAGCACGATGCAGAGCATTTCGGCCAGCTCGAGCAAGATTTCGGAGATTGTGTCGGTGATCGACGGCATCGCGTTCCAGACGAACATTCTGGCGCTGAACGCGGCGGTGGAGGCGGCGCGGGCGGGCGAGCAGGGCAAGGGTTTCGCGGTGGTGGCGGGCGAGGTGCGTTCGCTGGCGCAGCGCAGCGCGCAGGCGGCCAAGGAGATCAAGGGCCTGATCGAAGACTCGGTGAACAAGGTGGGGGCGGGCTCGCAGCAGGTGGAGCGCGCCGGGGCGACGATGCAGGAGATCGTGGCGTCGGTGAAGCGTGTGACGGACATTATGGGCGAGATTTCGGCGGCGTCGGAAGAGCAGTCCAGCGGTATCGACCAGGTGAACCGGGCGGTGTCGCAGATGGACGAGGTGACGCAGCAGAACGCGGCGCTGGTGGAGGAGGCGGCGGCTGCGGCCGGTTCGCTGCAGGAGCAGGCGCAGCGGCTGGCCGAGGCGGTGTCAGTGTTCAAGATCAACGCGGGCGAGGTCATCGAGGTGCCCGCCCAACGCCTGGCGGCCAGGCCGCAGGCCGCTGATGAAGACCATACGCGCTTGCGGGCCTCCGACTCGCTCGCGCTGGAACACTGAGGGCAGACGTGGCGACGGCAGCGGGTTTCGCGCCGCCTTCCGGGGCGGAGCGCCAGTTCGATTTCCGGGATGCGGACTTCTCCCGCGTGCGCAAGATGATTCATGCGCGCGCGGGAATATCGCTGGGCGAGCACAAGCGCGAAATGGTCTATAGCCGCCTGGCGCGCCGCCTGCGCGCGCTGGGCCGGCAGGACTTCGCCAGCTATCTCGATCACCTGGAGCGCGAGCCCGAAGCCGCCGAATGGGAAGACTTTGTCAATGCGCTCACGACCAACCTGACGGCATTCTTCCGCGAGGCGCATCACTTTCCCATCCTGGCCGAGTTCGCGCAGCGCCGCGGCGGGCCGGTTTCGGTCTGGTGCTGCGCGGCGTCCACAGGAGAGGAGCCGTATTCCATCGCCATCACGCTGACGGAGGCCCTGGGCTCGCGCGCCGGCGCCAGCAGCGTGCTGGCCACCGATATCGATACCAATGTGCTGAATCGCGCCCGCGCAGGGGTGTATCCGGCCGAACGCGTCGCCAAGATGGAAGAGAGCCGCCTCAAGCGCTTCTTCCTCAAGGGACGCGGCGCCAACGCGGGCCAGGTGAAGGTGCGCCCGGAGCTGGCGGAAATGGTGCGCTTCGAAACTCTCAATCTGCTGGCGCCTTCATGGCCTATCCACGAGAAGTTCGACGCCATTTTCTGCCGCAACGTCATGATTTATTTCGACAAACCCACCCAGGCGAAGATCCTGGAGCGGTTTGTCCCGCTGCTCAAGCCGGGCGGCCTGCTGTTTGCCGGCCATTCCGAGAACTTCACGTACATCAGTCGTGATTTCCGCTTGCGCGGCCAGACCGTGTACGAGTGCACCAGCCAGGCCTGAGAAGTTCGAGGACAAGATGCAGAAGATCAAGGTTCTTTGTGTGGACGATTCCGCGCTGGTGCGCGGCCTGATGACGGAGATCATCAACAGCCAGCCGGACATGGAAGTGGTGGCCACGGCGCCCGATCCGCTGGTGGCTCGCGAGCTCATCAAGCGGCACAACCCCGACGTGCTGACGCTGGACGTGGAAATGCCCCGCATGGACGGGCTCGATTTCCTCGAGAAGCTGATGCGCCTGCGGCCCATGCCCGTGGTCATGGTGTCGTCGCTGACCGAGCGCGGCGGCGAAATCACGCTGCGCGCGCTGGAGCTGGGCGCCATCGATTTCGTCACCAAGCCCAAGCTCGGCATCCGCGACGGGCTGCTGGAGTACACCGAGATCATCGCCGACAAGATCCGCGCCGCGTCGCGGGCGAGGCTGCGCTCGCCCGCGCCCCATGGCGCGCCGGCCGCGCCGCCGCCGATGCTGCGCCGGCCGCTGGCCAGCTCGGAAAAACTGGTGATCGTGGGCGCTTCGACGGGCGGCACCGAAGCCATCCGGGAGGTGCTGATGCCGATGCCTCCGGACAGCCCGGCCATCCTGATCACGCAGCACATGCCCGCGGGCTTCACGCGCTCGTTCGCGCAGCGGCTCGACGCCCTGTGCGCGGTGACGGTGCGCGAGGCCGTGCATGGCGAGCGGGTGCTGCCGGGCCACGTCTATCTGGCTCCCGGCGGCGACACGCACATGCGGCTGGGCCGCAGCGGGGCCAACTACATCGTCGAGCTGGACGCCAGCGAGCCGGTCAACCGGCACCGCCCGTCGGTCGATGTGCTGTTCAACTCGGCGGCGGCCGCGGCGGGCAAGAACGCCATCGGCGTGATTCTCACCGGCATGGGCAAGGACGGCGCCGCGGGCATGCTGGCCATGCGGCGTGCCGGCGCGCACACCATGGCCCAGGACGAGGCGAGCTGCGTGGTGTTCGGCATGCCGCGCGAAGCCATCGCCATCGGCGCGGCCGAGGAGGTGGTGCCGCTGTCGGCGATGAGCGAGCGCATTCTGACGCGTCTGGGCGACCGCGGCCACCGCGTCTGATGCGGGCAGGGCGGGCGTCCGGAAACATTTCTTTTGGAGTAGAGCATGGTAGACAAGGGCATAAAGATTCTCGTGGTGGATGACTTCCCCACGATGCGGCGGATCATCCGCAACCTGCTGAAAGAGCTGGGCTTCGAGAACGTGGACGAAGCCGAAGACGGCGCCATCGGGCTGGAAAAGCTGCGCAACGGCGGCTTCCAGTTCGTCGTCTCGGACTGGAACATGCCCAACATGGACGGGCTGGAGATGCTCAAGCAGATCCGCGCCGACGCCGCGCTGGCGTCGCTGCCGGTGCTCATGGTGACGGCGGAAGCCAAGAAGGAGAACATCGTTGCCGCCGCCCAGGCCGGCGCCAACGGCTATGTGGTCAAGCCTTTCACGGCGGCGACGCTGGAAGA
This sequence comes from Achromobacter sp. DMS1, assembly GCF_001270295.1. NCBI lineage: Bacteria > Pseudomonadati > Pseudomonadota > Betaproteobacteria > Burkholderiales > Alcaligenaceae > Achromobacter > Achromobacter sp. DMS1. The sequence goes on from NZ_LHSJ01000119.1 coordinate 5,979, forward strand.
GAAGCTCACCAAGATCTTTGAGAAAATTGCCGGCTGAGGTGCGCCATGAGCACAACGGAAAACGTCGTCCCGGCGGAATCGCCTGACCTCATCCATCGCATCGCCTCGCTCACCCGCATGCTGCGCGACAGCATGCGGGAGCTGGGACTGGACCAGGCGATCAAGGACGCCGCGGACGCCATTCCCGACGCACGCGACCGGCTGCGCTACGTGGCGCAGATGACGGAACAGGCCGCCAACCGCGTGCTGAACGCCACCGAGGCCGCCGGCCCGATCCAGGACAACCTCTCGCGCACGGCGCAGGAGCTCGACGGCCGCTGGCAGCAGTGGTTCGACCAGCCGCTGGAGCTGCCGGAAGCGCGCGAACTGGTCCAGGACACGCGCAGCTTCCTGCAGGACGTGCCGCGCCAGACGCAGCAAACGCAGTCCAAGCTGATGGAAATCATCATGGCGCAGGACTTCCAGGACCTCACCGGCCAGGTCATCATGCGCATGATGGACGTGGTGGGCGCGATCGAGCGCGAGCTGCTGCAGGTGCTGCTCGACAACGTGCCGCAGGAACGCCGCGACGACGCGAACAGCCTGCTGAACGGTCCCCAGGTCAATCCGCAAGGCAAGGCCGATGTGGTAACCAGCCAGGACCAGGTCGACGATCTGCTCGCCAGCCTGGGCTTCTGACCGCCTGCCCAGGGGACGCGCCGCCGGACATGCCCGCCGGCGGCGCGCCTTTTTGCGCGATCAATGCCTGAAATTAATGCTTGATTTCCCTAAGGGCGCGTTCTTGCGCGCCTGGATAGACTCTGCTCCATAAAAAAGAAAAAGATCGGGGCCTTGCGGCAGGCAGGTTCCGGCGCGGACCGTCGATTGCACTGCGGCCGCGGCCGGCAAGAGGAGGTGGATCGTGAGCAGAACCTTTGTCCGGTTCGGGGGCATGTGGGCCTTATTGCGCCGGCTCAACCGGGGCGAGGCCACGCTGGCGGCGCGCGCGCTGTCGTTCAGCCCTTCGGCATGGCCGCTATACCGCTTCCTGGCGCAGGTCCGCGAGCGCATCATCACCATCCGGCAATCCGGCATCGAGATCGCGCTGAACGCGGCCCGCACGCAATTCCAGGCCCAGCGCTGCGCCGCGCTGGCCCAGGAACAAGCGCAGGCGGCACAGGCGCTGGCCGCCAGCGGCCAGCAGATCGCGGACCTGTCGGCCTCGACCTCTTCCCACGCCCGCGACATCGCCGCCCTGTCGGGCAGCAACCTGGGCGCGGCCGAACATGCGCTGGCCGAGCTTTCCGACGTGAAAGCGCGCGTGGACCGCATGAACCGCGAAATGACTGCGTTTGCCGAAGTGGTGGCCCAGCTCACCGAGCGCGCCCGTTCCGTGGGCGACATCAGCAAGCTCATCCGCGACGTCGCCCTGCAGACGCAGCTGCTGGCGCTGAACGCGGGCGTGGAGGCCGCCAGGGCCGGGGACGCCGGCCGCGGGTTCGCGGTGGTGGCCAGCGAGGTCGGCAAGCTCGCCGAGCGCGTCAACAGCGCCACCGGCGACATCGGCCAGCACACCGGACAGATGCTGACGCTGGTGGAATCGACGCGCGCGCAGACCGCCACGCTGCGCGAAGACGTGGAGGCGTCCGGCACGGTGCTGGATGGCACGCTGGCCGACTTCGGGCGTTTCGTGCAGGACTTCGGCGCCATGAACCGGCAGGTCGAGGCCGTGGTGCAGGCCATCGGCGAAGTCGACCGGACCAACCGGGCGATGAGCGGCGAGGTCGGGCGGATCGCCGCGCTGAGCGGGGATGTGCGCGAGCGCGTGGCCAGCATGTCGGGCCAGATCGAGCGCATACGCCGCCAGACCGAGAGCATGCAGGAGGTGCTGGCCGGCATGCGCACGGGCGGCACGCCGTTCGACCGGCTTTCGGACACGCTGGAGTCATTCCGGGACGCCGCCCAGGCCCTGCTCGAGCGCGCCTGGCGCGCGGGCCGCGACGTGTTCGACCGCCAGTACCGGCGTATTTCCGGCGGCGAGCCGGCCCGCTACCATACCGCCTACGACCGGCACATCGACGCGGAGCTTACCCGCCTGCTCGACGCGGTGCTCGACGCCGTGCCGGCGGGCGCCTATGCGCTGCTGGTCGATGCGCGCGGCTATGCGCCCGCGCACAACAGCCGCTATTCCCACGAGCCCACCGGCGATCCGCAGCACGACCTGGCGCGCTGCCGGCACAAGCGGATCTTCGACGACCCGGTCGGCGCGCGGCTGGCCGCCAACGACGGCCCCATGCTGTTCCAGACCTATCCGCGCGACACCGGGGAAATCGTCAACGATATTTCCCTGCCGGTATTTCTGGGGACGGAACATTGGGGCGCGGTGAGGATCGGACTGGATTACGCCCGCTACGCCAGCGAGGCGGCCGCCGGGCGCGCGCCGGCGCCGGCCTGGGCGGCGGGCTGAAAGCCGGAACGAAGGGGCGCGCGGGGGAATAGCGCCGCTTTCCCCCCGTTTCTTGGCTGATCGGTTCGCCGGCCGGCCTCCTAGAATCTCGGCGGACGCTTCGCCAATCCCGCAATCCGCGAAGCGCACTCGATCCGCAGAGCATGGCCGACGAAAGCGACCTCGAAAAAACCGAAGCCGCCTCTCCACGGCGCCTGGAAAAGGCGCGCGAGGAGGGGCAGATCGCGCGTTCGCGGGAGCTGGGCACCTTCATGATGCTGGCCGCCGGCGTAGGCGCGCTCTGGGCGGGCGGGGCCGCCATCTACCGCGGCCTGAGCGGCGTGTTGCGCAATGGCCTGGCCTTCGACCAGCGCGTCACCATGGACCCCGGCGTCATGGTGGAGCAGGCGGCCGAGGGCTTCTGGCATGGGCTGTTCGCCGTGCTGCCGGTATTCGGCCTGCTGGCGGTGGTGGCCGTGCTGTCCAGCGTGCTGCTGGGCGGCATCGTGATTTCGGGCAAGCCGCTGCAGCCGAATTTCTCCAAGCTCAGTCCGCTGGCGGGCATCAAGCGCATGTTTTCCGCGCAGACCCTGGTGGAGCTGGTGAAGGCGCTGGCCAAGGCCCTGCTGGTGGGCGGCGTGGCCGTCTGGGTCCTGTGGCGCTATCACGACGACATGCTGGGCCTGATGCACGTGGCGCCCTCGGCCGCGCTGATCCGGGCGCTGGACTTGGTGGCCCTGTGCTGCGCCTGCATCGTGGCGTCGCTGCTGGTGATCGTGGGGCTGGACGTGCCCTGGCAGATCTGGAGCCACCTCAAGAAGCTGCGCATGTCCAAGGAAGACGTGCGCCAGGAGCACAAGGAAAGCGAGGGCGATCCACACGTCAAGGCGCGCATCCGCCAGCAGCAGCGGCAGATGGCGCGCCGCCGCATGATGGCCGAAGTGCCCAATGCCGACGTGGTGGTCACCAACCCCACGCACTACGCCGTGGCCCTGCGCTACGACGAAAGCAGGAACGGCGCGCCGCGCGTGCTGGCCAAGGGAACGGGGCTGATCGCCGCCAAGATCCGCGAGCTGGCCAACCAGCATCGCGTTCCCACCCTGGAAGCGCCGCCGCTGGCGCGCGCGTTGCATGAACATGTCGAGCTCGGCCAGGAAATCCCTGTCGAGCTCTATACCGCCGTGGCCGAAGTGCTGGCGTGGGTGTTCCAGTTGCGCTCCTGGCGTTCGGGCTGGGGCGCGGAACCCGTCGCGCCGAGCAACCTGGCCGTGCCGGCCGAACTCGACCCGCAGGCCAAGGCCGCGGCGCAAGGAGCTTGAGGAATGAGCGCACTGCTCTCCATGTTGAAGACGAACGGGGCCGCGCACGCGCGGCTGCTGGCCGGGCCCATCCTGATCGTGATGGTGCTGGGCATGATGGTGCTGCCGCTGCCCACCTTCCTGCTGGACCTGCTGTTCACGTTCAACATCGCCCTGTCGGTCATGATCCTGCTGGTGGCGATGTTCACGCGCAAGCCGCTGGACTTCGCGGCCTTTCCTTCGGTGCTGCTGTTCGCCACGCTGCTGCGGCTGTCGCTGAACGTGGCGTCCACCCGGGTGGTGATGCTCAACGGCCATACCGGGCCGGACGCGGCGGGCAAGGTCATCGAGGCCTTCGGCCACTTCCTGGTGGGGGGCAACTTCGCGGTCGGCATCATCCTCTTCGTGATCCTGACCATCATCAACTTCATCGTCATCACCAAGGGCGCGGGCCGCATCGCGGAAGTCGGCGCGCGCTTCACGCTGGACGCCATGCCCGGCAAGCAGATGGCCATCGACGCCCACCTGAACGCCGGGCTCATCGGTGAGGAAGAGGCGCGCAAGCGCCGCGCCGAAGTGGCGCAGGAATCGGACTTCTTCGGCTCCATGGACGGCGCGAGCAAGTTCGTCCGGGGAGACGCCATCGCCGGCCTGCTCATCATGGCGATCAACATCTTCGGCGGGCTGATCGTGGGCGTGGCGCAGCACGACCTGTCGATGGGCGAGGCCGCGCGCGTCTATACGCTGCTGACCATCGGCGACGGCCTGGTGGCCCAGATCCCGGCGCTGGTCATCTCGACCGCGGCGGGCGTGGTCGTGTCCCGCGTGGCCACGGACCAGGATATCGGCCAGCAGATGATCAGCCAGCTGTTCTCGAATCCGAGCGTGATGTTCCTGACGGCGGCCATCATTGGCATCATGGGCCTGATTCCCAACATGCCGCATATCGCTTTCCTGACGCTGGCGGCCGCGCTGGCCGGCGGCGGCTGGATGCTGCACAAGCGCAGGCTGGAGGCCGAGGCCAAGGCCCAGGAGGTGCCGCCCCAGGCCATTACCCAGGCCCAGGCGGCCGCGCAGGAAGCCAGTTGGGACGACGTGTCGATGGTGGACCAGCTCGGGCTGGAGGTGGGCTACCGCCTGATCCCGCTGGTGGACCATGCCCAGAACGGCGAGCTGCTGCACCGCATCCGCAGCCTGCGCAAGAAGTTCGCGCAGGATGTGGGCTTTCTGCCGCCGGTCGTGCACATTCGCGACAATCTCGAACTCAAGCCCAACGACTACCGCATCCTGCTGTCCGGCGTGGAAGTGGGCCGCGGCGTGGCCATGCCGGGCCAGTGGCTGGCCATCGACCCGGGCGGCGTGTCGGTCCAGATCAAGGGCACGCCCACCACCGATCCGGCCTTCGGCCTGCCCGCGCTGTGGATCGACGCCAGCCTGCGCGACCAGGCCCAGGTGGCGGGCTACACGGTGGTGGACGCCGGCACGGTGGTGGCGACGCACCTCAACCATCTGATGCACCGCCACGGCTCCAGCCTGCTGGGCCGCCAGGAAGTGCAGCAGCTGCTGGAGCGCATCGGCCGCGAGGCGCCCAAGCTGGTCGAAGACCTGGTGCCCAAGACGCTCTCGCTCACGGTGCTACAGAAGGTGCTTCAGGGGCTGCTTGCCGAGGAAGTGCCCATCCGCGACATGCGCACCATCATCGATACGCTGTCCGAGCACGGGCCGCGGCTGGCGGCGCAGGCGGCCGCCACCGGCGGGCAGCCCGACGTGCAGGAACTCATCGCGCTCACGCGCCGCTCGCTGGGCCGGGCCATCACGCAGCAATGGTTCCCTGGCGAGGGCGAATTGCGTGTCATCGGCCTGGACGTGAAACTCGAGCGCGTGCTCTCGCAGGCCATGACCACCAGCGGCGGGCTCGAGCCCGGCCTGGCGGATACCCTGCTGCGCGAGACGCAGGCCGCCCTGGCGCGCCAGGAATCGCAGGGCAATGCGCCGGTGCTGCTTGTGTCGCCGGTGCTGCGCGCGCCGCTGTCGAGGTTCCTGCGGCATCACCTGCCGCAGCTCGGCGTGCTGTCGAACACGGAAATTCCGGATGAGCGCATGGTCCGCGTGACCGCGCTCATCGGCGGAGGTAACTGAGCATGAAGATAAGCAGGTTTGTGGGCGCCAATAGCCGCGAGGTCATGCGCCTGGTGCGCCAGGCCCTGGGGCCGGATGCCCTGATCGTTTCCAACCGCAGCGTCGAAGGCGGCGTGGAGGTGCTGGCGACGGCCGACGGCGCATTCGACGAGCCGGCCGCGGACATGGCCCAAGGCCAGGGACAGGCCCAGGGGCATGCGCATGGCCAGGGCCACGCGGCCGTTGCGTCCACGGCGCCTGGCGCGGCGGACGGGTGGGGTA
>NZ_LHSJ01000012.1:0-37061 GCF_001270295.1 Achromobacter sp. DMS1
CTCGCCGCGCGGCCGGACCGGGATCGCAACACGGCGGGTGCAGCGCCTGTCCTGTCAGCCCGTCGCCCTAAACCGCCGACTGTATCACTACGTTCCTTCCGCCAAGGGTCCGCTGCGCCGGGTGCTCACCCGTTCGGTGCTCGCCCTCGCGGGCTGCGCTCCGCATGCGGCTTCCGCGCCCGCCCTTTCTGGTCGTCACTGCGTGATCCAGATCGGCAAGGGCGACGAACTAACAGGACGGGCGGCATACAACGCGCAGCCGCCGAACTGCGAAACCCGATCCGAAAACCTACGCAGGGGCTCGGAATCTTCAGTCCAGGTCAGCACAAAAACACCAACTATCAGGAGTTCAAAGTGTCACGGAACCAGTCGATTCAGGCCAACAACAGCAACTGTGAAGTCCTGCGCGGCATCACGATCCGCATTGCCTGGGGTATCGCCACCGGCCTGTTCAATGAGGAAAAGAAACAAGACGCCATGCTAGATGCCTACTTTGATGCCCATCAGCTTGGCCTGGACGACTATGCACGAGATGTGGTTGCCGTGCCTGTACTTTTTTCTGATGTGCCGGACCTGATTTCGGCTTGGCAGGAAGGACAGTGTTTAGCTGCTGAATTTGAAGAGATTGCCCATTGCCCAAGTTGCCGCGATGATGCTGGGCATCCGTGCTCTAGCCATCGTTAGGACTGTGCATTTCAACAAAACGCCCCATCTGCTTTGCGCAGGTGGGGCAGGTGCCACAACGGACATAAGGAGAACAGCGTGAGAATACTTATCAGCATCCGTCTAGGATGCGCGCAATCGGCAGCGACAAAGGCTATGCTGTCTCGTCTCGGCATTTGTGTCGTGGAGCGGCATTGGCGGCCTGACGAGCAGGACACTGCCCCAATCGTGAGCATTGAGCTCGGCATAGAAACCGTGACATGGCACGGCCACCAACCGGACTGCATAGCGATGCTTGCGGAGTTATGCGAGATGGGATCGGTCCCGGCGCACGGGCTAGGGTCTCTGGAAGAGGAGCACGATGCAATTCTTACGCGCGGCCAAGTTGTGATGGAAATCGAGCGTCATGGTGCAGACGCGGGCGAGTTTTTCAGCGAGTGTGGGGAGCAGCCGCTGTATCGCGGTGAAACGATATTGAATTGGCTTGGCTACTGAGTGGACTGCGGGACGATATGACTATTCGCTATTATGAGCGCGTCACGGTGACCACTGACGTTCGGGGTGCCGATGGGCGCCTGCGTGTGCAAGCGGGGGCTGCCGGCACGGTGTACAGCGTCTTGAGCGGTCACCTTGGCGTACTGTTCGACGACGGGCCCGCCTATGTCGAGCTTTCCGGCTGCGGCCAGCGGTTCGCGGAAATTCCAGCGACAAGCGTGGCCCGTGAGGGATGGTTTTTCACCCGATTGGGCCGGCGTTATCGCGTGCTGGCTTCCTTCACGGACAGCGAGCAAGGCACGCATGAGGCCAATGAATATATGGAACAGCACCCTAGTACGTGCGTCCTGGCAGTTACCGGCGGGCAAATCTTGCTTGCGGGTAAGCAAGACGCGGGCGAGCCAGTAATTGCCCGTGGCGGGTGAGCGTTCAACCAGACTGGAAGAAACAAAACGGGCCGCAAATGCGGCCCGTTGCTCGTTGTCCGGGACTACTGCGCGTTGATCGCCTGCAGCGCCGAGGCGATGGGTAAAAAGAGTCGCAGCGGTTCACGCTCGAATGAAATGAATCCGTGGTGCCTGTAGAACCGTACAGCGCTTTCATCCTTGGCGTCGACCAACATTGCATAGGCTCCAACTTCGGCGTCCGCGCAGCGCATTAGAGCATCCATTAGCAGGGTGCCACCCAGCCCCGTTCCAGTGAAATGGGAATCCACGGCCAGGCGCCCCATCAAAACCACCGGAACACTGGGGTAGCGCGGTAGCTTTTTCTTCTGCTGCTCCGGCAGGTCCGCCAGGACGATACTCGATGCTGCAAGCGTATAAAAGCCCGCAATTGCGCCGCCCGGGGCTACAGCCACGTAGCAGGTGGCCACTCGGCGGCGTACGTCCTGGCTTACGGTGTTGCTGAAATATCCATCCAGGGCGGGAACGCCGCAGCTGAACTGCGTGCGGTCGTGCGCGGCTAGGCGCTCGATGACGTACGCCGGCTGGGTCATTTACTTTGAACCAGCTGGCGATGACGCAGCGCTGCACGCTTCAATGCCGGCGTCGGCGGAGCCGGGTCGATAAGTGCAGCAGCAAACCTTGCTTGATCGACTTGAGCAAGGCGAATGACCTCTGCGCGCTCCAAGGTCTTAACGACAGTGGATTGCAGGGATGTGATTACAAGATCGGTTAGCGAACGGCCTTCCATTTCAGCTGCGCGCTTGACCATTTCCATCAGGCCGGTCGGGATACGGGCCTCTAGTCGGGAAGTTTGTGCCATGGTGGTTGTCCTCCAAGAGAACCCAATTATACGGCAAATTGCCGTACAAATCCACCTTTACGGCAATTTGCCGTAAGCATTGCGGCGTGCCAGCGCCGGCATGGCCAAGCCCGGGCCGCCGGGCCTGCTGCGGTCGAGTGGCTGGCACCTGGACGGCGCCAGCCAGGGGACCTGGCCAACCCCGAAGTTAGAGCCCGCGCCGGAGCGCGGGCTGGTGGCGCTCGCCGCGCCGGCCGCGATCAGCATGCAGCTGCACCAGGTGCAATGCCTGGTCCTGTGACCCCCGCGCCCTAAAACCGCCGACCTTACCACTGCTCTCCCGCCTGCAAGGGGGCTTTCATAAAGCCCGCCGCCAGGCTGCGCCTGGCCGCAGCCTTTTATGAATACCCTACAAACCTTCCCCCTTTCCAGCGCTCGATTCGTGGTCACGGACGGCACGGGCTCGGAACTCACAGGACTGGCGGCTTACAGCGCACTACCACCGCCATGCAAGCCGATCTCGAAAACCCACCATCGGGCTGAAATCTTCAGGCCCGGTCAGCACTAAAACCTCTCAGGAGCATACAAATGTTTTTTCTCGATCTCGAATTTGCTCTTTCCGAAAAGATCACTTTTTTGCGCGGGCTGCAAGCACGCTGCTGCTGGGCGGCCGCCCCGGCCGGCGCGGATGCCGATTTGGGTGAGGCGCTTGATCTCGCCGTCGCTCAAGGGCATCAAGATTTTTTTTGCCGTCGCTCCGTCGACGACATCCCCCCACTACTTGCTGATGTCCCGGAACTCGCGGCTGCGTGGCGGAACGGCTGGACTTGCCCCGGCCGGTCCCTCGTGGCTTGATTTTTTGTCCCTTTTGAGAGACAATAACGCATGCTGAAATTCCGCGAAACCGAGACTTTCTCAAATTGGATTGAGGGCCTGCGGGACATTGCCATGGCCAAGCGCCTATGGGCGAAGATCAAAGGGAGTGCATCCAAATGACCAAACTACGTGATTTTGATCCGGCGAACTATTTGACGGATGACGAGACGATTGCTCATTATTTGGCGGATGCCGCGCAAGAGGCGGATCCGGATGCGTTCCTCCAGGCGCTGGGGGATGTGGCCCGCGCGCGCGGCATCGGCAGTATTGCCAAAGAGGCCGGTCTGGCGCGGACCAACCTGTACCGCGTCTTGGCTCCTGGGGCAAACCCCAGCTATCACACGCTGCGTCGTGTCATGGACGCCCTCGGGGTATCGTTCACGACAGTGACCAAAAGCAAGGATGCCGCGCACGCCTGATTCCGACAGTCGTCGCAAAGCCAATGGGCCACCTTCGGGTGGCCCATTGCTTTGGGGTGGCGGTGGTTTTCACGCGAGGCGGCCAGTCCCACCGGCTTCGCCGGCGGGGCCGTCCTGTGGACGTTGTGAGCGTCCCCCGGACGCTCACCGGGTCCCTTAAGGCCCCCGCCGCAGGGGCGCGGCGGACCCCTTAAGGCCCCCCACACACTACGCACCCTGCGGGTGCAGCTATCTTCTTGTTTTATTTGAGTTTTTTTCGCATCGAGCTGTTTTCTTTTGTCCGACAATGAAAACGCGCCAGACGCCGGAGAGCCGCTTGAAATCTGCCTTCGCGGCTTAACAGCCGCGTATACAAACAGCGATTTTTGAGCAAATTCCGCTGCCTATCAGCCGATCCGGGACATAGATAGGACACAAATGGGACATGAATAGGACAACAGTGGGACATGAATGGGACAACCATGGGACATGAATAGGACAACAATGAGACATGAATGGGACAACAGTCCAGCCGTTAAGCGATCCCCCGCCCAGGTCGAGGCGGGGGCCGTGCGCGGCGCGCACGTTGTCGGCCAGCCTGGCGGCTGGGCCGTGGTAGTCAAGTACGGCATGCACGAACGGCCCCTGGCCAGCACCAACACCCGCGCCGTTCGCTGCTGGCGGCGACTGGATACCGTGGTGTCGTACCTCAAGGGCATTGGGCTTGCACAGTTCGACGTGGACGCGGCCAACTACGACCAGGCGGCCACGAACGCGCCCAAGCGGCCCGACCGTGCGGCCGCGTTGAAGCGTGCCCATGAAGCAGCCGCTTACGATGCGTGGTTCCGCGCCCAGGTGCAGGAGGCATTGGACGACCCCAACCCGGCCATCAGCGATGAGGACGCCAGCGCGCATATGGAGCGCGTCTTTGCCGAGCTTGAGGGCGCGGAGCATGGCACCACCCACCACACACAAGGTTCACGGAGTTTTGTCGTCTGCTGGTGGCCATTGCCTGGCCGCATGCAACACGCGCAGGATCTCGATGGCGTCGTCCTCGATGCGGTAGACCATCACATAATTGGGCCGCACCACGATTTCGCGGGTGCCGCGCATGCGACCCGGTTTATATAGCTTCGGGCGCTGCGCCGCCGTCGCGGCCTTGGCCTCAAATTCCTCGTCCAGATCGAGCGCCGCTTGCGGACTGTCCTGGGCGATATAGTCGAAAATCTCGTCACGGTCAGCCTCGGCCATAGGCCGCCACCGAACCTTCACGCTTGCCCCTGCACCATGCGTTTACGCAGAGCTTCCCGTTTCTTGGCAAAGCGGGCTTCGACTTCCTCGCCGGGAATGCTCGGACGCGGGTCGTCGATGCTTGCCTGTACTTGCTCACGGAACCAGGCATCGTAGGCGGCGGCTTCATGCGCTCGTTTCAATGCCTCGGCGCGGTCGGGCCGCTTGGCGGTCGTCACGGCGTCCTGATCGAAGTTGGCCGCGTCCACGTCGAACTGAGTCAGGCCGATGCCTTTCAGGTAGGACGCCAGGGTTTCAAAGCGCCGCCACACCCGCACAGCTCGCGTATTCTTCGTGGCCAGGGGCCGTTCGTGCATGCCATAGCGCACCATCACGGCCCAGCCGCCAGGCTGGCCGACGATGTGCGCTCCGCGCACTGCGCCTGCTTCGACCAGGCGCGATAGGGTGCCGTGGTCGATGGTATCGGTTGCCATGTCCTCACCTCGCGTCGTTGATAGGTTCCGGGAAAAATTCAACTGTAAACAGTGTCCCGGACAATTATAAATCAGGGTTTGGCTTTTTATCCACCGGGCCATCGACTGGACATAATGCCCGTTATGAGCACGGCCGGCCTACCCGCCACCGCCACCACCGCCGCNGCGAGCGCCGCCGGGCCGCGCTTGCGCGGTCCCTGACCGCGGCCATCGGCCGCCAGCAAGCCAGCACGTGCTGGCGCGCAGCGTCGGCTCTGCCGGCGCGAAGGCCGGCGCAGCCGGCGGGGCACGCCCTGGCCTTTGCTCATTGGCACAGATGCATGCCTGGCCATATCCAGGCTCTTGTCCGCGCTGTAAGACCGAAGAGCAAGCTGCGCAGCCATAGGCGGCGGTGGTGTTTAGCAGCTAAACACCACCGCCCTTCCCCCAAAACATTGGCTGCGATACCGCCCCACCATTGCAGCCAACAGGGACGCCTCTAGCGGCGGGGCCGAGGCTCGCGCAGTACCTGTCGAGCGAGCTCGTTGAGATTGATTTCCTGACGCGCTATAGCCCGGACTTCATCTAGAGGCAGAGATTCAAGAAGGCGTGACATGCGCCGCTCATATTCCAGCGCTGCCAACCTCGGCCAGGATTCATGCTTCGCGATGGCGGACAGTTCTTCGCGATTGTTCCTGCCGTAGCCCTGCAGGAAGGCGACCAGGCCCTGGGTCATTGCGTTGTCATCCCGGCTCATGCTGCGAACCTGTCTTGGTTGGCCAGGTGAAGGCGTTCCACAGCGGCGGCGTGATATTTCGGGTCCATTTCGATGCCATAGAAGCGTCGGCCGGTCTGGCGGGCGGCCACGCACGTCGATCCGGAACCTGCGAACGGATCCAGCACAATGTCGCGCGGCCGGCTGAACGCCTCAATGAGCGGCACCAGACATTCCACAGGTTTCTCGGTTGGGTGGTGGCGGTTGCCGCTGTATTTCCAGGGCAGCACGTCAGGCAGCGGCTTGTTCGGCACGGCCGGCTGGCCCTTGGCCAGCAGGTAGGCCGACTCGTGCTGGTAGGCGAGAAAGCGCGACTTCGATTGATACGGCTTGGCGAAAACGATGTGCCCGACGGCGCGAAAGCCGGCGGCGCGCCAGGCAGCGAAGAAGCGGTCCACGAGGTTCCAGCTATAGAAGGAGATGCAGAAGGCGTCATCGCGCAGGACACGGAACATTTGGGTAAACGCCGGCACCAGCCATTCGTCACGGCGATCATTGGCAATGCTGCGGCCGGAGCGGTCAACGTAGTTGACCAGGTACGGCGGGTCGGTCAGAACGAGATCGACGCAGCGATCGGGCAATGTGGGGAGAATGGACAGACAATCGCCCAGGACAACACGGCTCATGGTTGGCTCCTTGCGTGCAGCAATGGCAGCCGATCTGCATTGCACTGCACGGGGCAGGCGGGCGCAGGCCGGAAGGAGCCGGTCAAGGGACGTGGAATAAATAGCGAGCGCGAGCGAGCGGTTTATGCCGCGAAAGCCCTTGAAAGGCCGGACGCGGCTACAAGGCCGCGCGCCGCGGCCGGCCTGTCCGGAGCCGAAGGGCCTGCGACGGTATGCACCGTGCAGTGCTTGACGACCGTGAATTGGCAAGAAGACAGGCGCGGCAGCGCCGCGCCAGGCCCCAATAGGGGCCCAAGGCCGGAGGCTAGAACAGCGTCATTTGACCAGTGGCGGCCGCCTGGCGCGCCGCTTTGGAGAGCGCCGGCCGCCGCAGCACAGGAGCTACCGCCTCAGTCAGAACAGATTCGCCGGCCGGCGTTGGCGCGGCGACGGCTCCAGGCGCAGCCAGCAGGTCGCGCGTGGCCTGGATCGCCTCGCGCTCGCGCAGCCGCGCGCCCCAGCCTCCGATGACATGCGCCGGCGTGTACCAGTGTTCCCATTCTTCGGAGGTGAGCGCGTTGCCGTGCACGACGATCGCCGGGATATGCAGCAACGCCAGCTGCAGGTAGGTCATGTGGACACACCGGCGATCTATGTCGATGGCCACCACGTGCATGGCCTGCTGGTAATTGACCTTGGCATCGTGCAGCGCGTGAGCGGCGGCGATGATCATGCCGCCTGCGCCGCATGCCGGTTCCAGCAGATGTATGAAGCCGTGCTGGTTTACGTGATCGGTGAGTTTGGGGGTGTCGCCCAGAATCATGCCGCCCATGAGACGCGACACCTCATAGGGCGTGAAATACTGGCCCGTGCCTGCATTGCCCATGTCCAGCATCATGAACGTGCTGCCCAGCACGTCGCCGAAGTCGCCCGTGGCCACCTGCTCATCCCAGCACTGCACCAGCAGCGCAAAGGCCTCGACCAGCCGCTGCAGCTCGTCTTGTGCGTAGCGACCCACAATCTCGAGGTAGCGCGCCTCTCGCTTGTCGAACTGCGCCCGATCGACGGCGTTAGCCAGCGCCAACGCACCCATCTCCGTCCAGTCCGACCAGGTGCGATCCAGGCCGTGTGTACGCGAGAGATCGCGCAGGATCTTGACGATGGCTTGTTGCCGCTCGTCGGCCGATTGGAGGAATTTACGCTGTTGTGCCTTCGTGGCCATGTGTGTGCTCCGGTTGCCAGGGCGGGAATGCCCGGAACCGAAGGACACGGCGCAGCGCAGGACTCAAGTGTCGAAGACGGCCGGCGGCCGCAAGCGGTGCGAGCGCAGCTCGCACCGCGCCGCACTTGAATCCGAGAACGCCGTGGCACCCTGACCGGGAATGCAGACCCGCCCACCCGTGGGGCTTGCCGCAGCGGTGTTCGCGCGCAGATGTTTCCTAGCGATGTCGCTTAGCAGGGAGCAGCCGTCACCACCAGGCGGCCGCGCCACGGAGAGAAAGGCCCGCTCGGAGCGGGCCTGCAGGCCTTAGTCGATGGCCGCGTAACGGGCCACCGTGTTACGTGAAATGCCAAGTCGCCGGGCGATCTCGCGCTGCGACAGGCCTTGAGCAATGAGCACATGGATGGTCATCCACTGATCCTTCTGAAGCATGGTGGGCCTTCGCGCAAAAAGGCCTCACTTTACGGAAAAGTGGCTCAGATTTACTTTGCACTTAGTGGCTCATTTTTACTCTGCGCGCAACAACGGTGGCAAGAATGGCCCTCTCGGGGCCAAATCGCCGGGTCATGAAATCGGCGATGACCTGGACAGAGCCGCTGTCCTCCATCAGTTTTCCGAACAGGGCGCCAAGCAGGAACAATGGAAAGAACTGCGCCAGAAAGCGTGCGGCGCCATTCATGAACGTTTGAGTCCAGTGCGCAAGAACAGGCTCTCCGGAGATGGCCGCTGCCAGCATCGCGGAGAGCGGCGCGAGCAGCAGTACGCTCCAGCCGCGGTACGCGAACCAAATAAGCAGGACAAGGCTGGCGATCATGCCTGTCAGGCCCAGCGTGGAAGCCAGCGCAGCGCCATTCGTCATTGCTTACCCTCCATGAACGTCGTCGATCCGGAGCCTGTACCGGCTTCAGGAAGCGAAGCAGGAGTGCTCCGCATGCGCGCGCCGACATCAGAAGCAACGTGCAACCGCCGATCGGCGGCCCTTGCCTCGAGCCGTTTCCGAAGAACACGGAGACATGGCCGGCTCCGGAATCGCCTGCAGGCGCACAGCCCCCATTCTGAAGCGGTGTATCCGGTGCTATGTGACAGCGGACAAGCGGACCTCGGATGCGGTGTTGCCGTCCGCCCGGCATGAACGGTTCGCCCCATGAACGGTTCGCCCCATGAGCGTTGCGCGGCGAGAATCGGAACTGCCGATGTCTCTTGGCATCCTAAGTGGAATACCGCGGCCTTGGACCGGCGCCTGGGCCACGCACGACAGATCCTGCAGATGCACGCCGGCACCATGCCGTCCGCCCCCTTCCTGCAGTGCATGGAGCCGCCCGGCGCCACGGGTTTCCCGGGGCTCGCGCGGAAAGGGCAGGGGCATGATGCCGGAAGGCGCTGCAGCTCTAACCCATGAAGGGGCAAGCATGAGCAACACGCGTACATCCGACTACCCGATCGACAGGCAATTCCTTGACCGTTGGTCGCCGCGTGCCTTTTCCGACCGCCCGGTCACGGAAGAGCAGGTCTTGACCGTGCTTGAAGCGGCACGCTGGGCGCCTTCCGCTTCCAATCTGCAGCCGTGGCGGTTCTTCTACGGCCTGCGCGGCGAGCCCGAGTTCGACACGCTGTTAAGCTTGCTGGTGCCTTTCAATGAAGGATGGGCCAGGAACGCGGGCGCGCTGATCTTCATTACCTCGGTGATCTCGTTCGACGGCTCGCGCCAGAACATCACCCATAGTTTCGATACCGGTTCGGCGTTCATGTCGCTGTCGCTTCAGGCGCACAGCATGGGCCTCGTGGCACACGGCATGGCAGGCATCGAGTTCGAGAAAGTGCCGGTGGTGCTGCGCCTGCCTTCCGATTTAAAGGTCGAGGCCGCCGTTGCGGTGGGCTATCAGGGCGATGTCTCGACGTTGCCGGAGGCTCTGCAAAAACGCGAAGTGCCGTCGCAACGCCAACCCTTGACCGATATGGTCTTCAAGGGCCACTTCACAGGCGAAATCAAGGCGCCCTCCTGAGCCCGGATCGAAGGGTAAAAGCCCCGTCTCGTCCTCAGGCGTTTTCTTGTCCGTATCCGGTAGAGGATTCCGCTACGGACCGGCAACGCTAAAAGAAAGACCGTCGGCCATCCACGGCCGGGCGTCGGGTTACAGCCTCTCCTCAAGCGCCTGGACGATCTGGAACAAGGTTTTCTTCCGCTTCTCGTCCGCCTCAGGCGTGCAGGTCTCCTTGCGGGAAGTGATGCTTACCGCAACCAACCCGTCTTCCCGGTGAAGGGTACTCGCGCAACGGGCAATGCAGCTCACCCCTGGAAGCACCTCCTCATCATCCAACGAATACCCGGTCTTGCGGATCGCGTCGAGGCGCTCCCTGAGTTCTCCAGGCGTGGCGATCGATTTCTCGGTGAGAGTGGGCAGCGTACGCACGCCGGCCAGACGCGTTTCCAGCTCGTGAATGGGCAACGCTGCCAATAGTGCCTTGCCGATGCCGGTGCAGTTTGCCGGCGTTCTCCTTCCTATCTCCGCGCGCAAGCCCAGTTGCAATCCGCTGTTGTAGTCCTGCCGCGCCAGGTAGATGACGTCCAGTCCATCGCTCAGCACGGCGAGCTGGATCATCGATTCGATGTCCGGCGAGGCCATGCGGCAGACGTCGTAGAACTCCCGCACCAGATGCACGCTTGAGACATAGGCGGACCCAAGCTGTACCAGCCTTCGTCCGAGCTGATATCCGTCTTCCGTGCGCCGGACCAGTTGACCGTCGACCAGCGCGTCGCAAATGTTGAGGACGGTCGATTTCGGCACATCGAGCGTGCGCGCGATTTCGGACACGCCGAATCTGTGCTGGGGAGCCGATTCGAGCAAGGTCAGGATGCGGATTGCACGTTCGACTGCCGGAGCCAGCGTTTTCTTGCGCGGTTTTTCCTCTGGCGTTGACGCTGCATTTCCCGCTGGTGTGGAGGCGAGGTTTTTCATGTCGTGCAGTTCTCCCAATATTCCATCGGCGGCCAACGGCGCGAGATGATAGCAGAAATTTGTTCAGCATATTGAACGACGTGGTGCACATATTGATGGTGAAATGCATTTCAAGCAATGAAAATTCATTAAAAGCGCATAAATGTTCAATATAGTGAACGCTGTTCAATATGTGCTTGATAGGTTGCGAGTTTGCATCTATAGTTCCGCGGCATTGGACAGCACGTTTGACCAAGCTGCAGTGGCCTGGTCCGGTCTTCAACTTCACTGAAGGGGCATTCATGTCGATTCAAGCGCCGGCTTCGGCGAGCACATCGGTGCAGCACGCGGTGCAGATGCTCGATCAAGCGCACGCTTTGAGCCGCGCCAGTTCTTTGGTCAGCACGGTGCTCGGGGCGGACGATGTGCAGGCTGCGTCTGCCGTGCAAGAGATCCGCATCGCCCGCAGCAGGGCGGCTGGCGTCCGGGTGGTCGGTCGCAAGATAGGGCTGGTCGGGAATGAAGCGGATCAGGCCTGCATGCGGGCCAAGCCGGTGTGCGGGACGCTGCTGGCGGAGATGGAAGGACTGGACGGCGCAACGCTTGTTCCCAACTGGGCCTTTGCGCCGCGCGTCGAAGGCAAGCTCGCTTTCGTCCTTGGCCGCGATCTGAGCGTGGGGTTCGCGACCCTTGCCGACCTCGTGCGCGCGGTCGAGTTCGTTCTCCCGGCAGCGGAAGTCACTGAAAGCAGGATGGCCGGCCAGACGCTGACCGAGGTGGATCTCATCGCCGACAACGCCGGCGCCGCCATGTTCGTGCTCGGTGCCACTCCCCGCAAGCTGGAGCAGCTCGATCTCAAGCTGTGCGGTCTGACTATCGAACGCAATGGCGAACCGGCTGGCTTCGGTACCGGCATCCAGGCATACGGCCACCCGCTCAACGCACTCCACTGGCTGGCGCGCCACTGCGCGGCAGGCGGGCAACAGCTTCTGGCGGGCGACATCGTCCTCGCGCCAGCGCTCGGCCCTGCCGTTGCGGTCGCGCCGGGCGATGACCTGCTGATCGAGATCGGCGGACTGGGCAGCATCGCATTCCACCTGTCCGATAACAAGTAAGCGAGAACTGCGTCATGAACTCTCAGCATACCCCCGGCCTGAATGAAATCGCGGCCATCCTGGATGATGCCGCCTGCTCGCGACAGGCCATAGAGCAACTCGGCCTCCAGATCGGGATCGCCAATGCATACAAGGCGCAGGCGCTGTCGATCGCCCGCAGGATCGCACGCGGAGAACGCAAGGTCGGCGTCAAGATGGGACTGACGAGCAAGGCCAAGATGCAGCAGGTGAATCTGAAGGACGTCCTGTGGGGCAGGCTCACCGACGGCATGTTGATGGAAAACGGCGGCGTGCTGGATATCGACGATTTCATCCAGCCGCGCGCCGAGCCGGAAATCGCCTTCCGTCTGCGCAAACCCCTTGCCGGCAGGATCACGGAGCTGGAAGCGTGGGATGCCATCGAAGGCATCGCTCCCGCGATCGAGATACTCGACAGCCGATTCAAGAGCTTCAAGTTCAATGTTGACGATGCCATCGCGGACAACTGTTCTTCTTCCGCATTCTTCATCGGCCCCTGGCACAAGCCCGACACCGACTTCGGCAATCTCGGCATGTCCCTCGAAATCCAGGGACATCCGGTGGCCGTCAGTTCGAGCTCGGCCATTCTCGGCCATCCGATCCGCACCCTGGTGGCAGCAGCCCGCCTGACCGAGCAGTACGGCGGCTGCCTGGAGGCAGGAGACGTCTTTCTGTCCGGCGCCTCGACCGCGGCCTTTCCCTTGCAGGCCGGCATGCATGTCCGCGTTCGCGTGCAAAGCCTCGGCCGCTGCGGTTTTTCCGTGACGAGCCGGAAATAAGCCCCATTTCCTCGCTATTGCAGTCAGGAGCCATTCAATTGAGCACCGATCATTCGCCTCCGACATCGTTTTCGCGTCCCAACGAGGAGCTGCCTCAGATCCATGAGGCCGAGGGTGCACCGACCTGGCTTGTACGCGCCGAGCATTTCATCGTGGCCATTACGCAGGTCCGGCCGGGCGCGAAGCTGTCACGTAACGACAATCGCGACGAGTACATGCTTCTGCTTCCGCCCGGCATCGAGGCCACGGTCGAGTGCGGGGGGGAGGCGAGGAAGGCGGAAGGGCACAGCCTGAGCATCGTCCCGCCGGGAGCGAGCAGCATCATCGCGCATGCAGCAGGAGCGGTCGTGCGCATCTTTACCATCTGCGAAGCGGACTTGGCTGCCGCATCCAGTAATGCAGCGCTCTACGCGCCTATCGAAGGCAAGACCGGCACGGATGAAGACCGGCCCCTGCACCCCATCGACCGGCAGTTCCGGAACTACAGCTTGGGCACCCTGGACGCCGAGGGCGAGCAACTGATCCAGCCACGCATCTACCGTTCCACCAATCTGATGGTGAACGTGTTCTGGCCGTTTCGCTGGCCGCGGCCGACGAACGAGATGCGCCCGCACGTCCATGCCGACTTCGACCAGGCATCGGTCGCCCTGCGCGGAAGGTGGACGCATCACGTGCGAACGCCGTGGGGCGCAGACATGAACCGCTGGCAGGACGACCTGCACGTCGCGCTCGACAGCCCGTCCGTGATCGTCATACCCGCAGGTCTCATCCACACCTCGCGCAACCTGGATGCCGATGCCTGGCTGATCGATGTGTTCGGGCCGCCGCGGCGCGATTTCGCGCACGCGGGCATCGTCCTCAACGGCGCCGAATATCCCGACGACCGGCCGCGCGACGACGCCAGGGCGCATAACGTGCCGGCTGCGTGGCAAAAGCGGCCGGGCTGATACCCGCCTGCATCAGACAGCGAACACCCGTTCAATTCAAGGAGAGCCCATGTCGAAACTTAAACCCGAGCAGATGGAAGCGACGATCCGGCGCTACTTCGACGCCTGCAACGCCGCCGATTACGAAGGGCTCGTATCCTGCTTCACGCCGGACGCCGTGCACTACTTTCCGCCCGGGCTTCCCGACATCCCCTGGCGCGGCGCGGAAACGATTGCAAAGAAATGGATCTGGTGCGTCGAAACGCTCGGCTCGCAATGGACCATCGAAAAGGTGCTGTGCTCTTCCACGGTACCGGAAGCCGTAATCGAGTGGACACATTGGAAAAACAAGATCGGCAAGGCGTTGCGCGGTGACGAGTGGTACGTCTTCGACGAGAAAACCGGACGCATCCGCGAGATACGCGCGTACTACGCGTCGCCGGCCGACCCCGCGGCCGCCATCTGCCAGTTGCACGAATTCGATTACGCCGGACGCGGATATCACCTCGCCGCTCCGCGTACCGCTGAAGACTGATCCGCGGCAGGACGCCGCCAGGACACTTAATCATTCACAACATTGGAGGGACTATGTTCGGCAAGCTTCACACCATCGCGGCCGGCCTGACGCTGGCGACCATCGCCGCTGTTGCACCGGCCGCCCACGCCGCCTATCCGGAAAAGCCGGTCACCATTATCGTCGGCTATGCGCCGGGCGGATCGGTGGACATCGTCGCGCGTATCATGGCCAAGCATCTCGGCGACAAGCTCAACAAGCCGTTCGTCGTCGAGAACCGGCCGGGCGCAAACGGAAATATCGCGGCCAACTATGTGGCCAAGGCCAAGGCCGACGGCTATACGCTGCTTTTCGGCGGCAGCAACCACGTTGCCAACGACAGTCTGTACAAGAACATCAGCTTCAAGTTCAGAAAAGACCTGACCCCGCTCGCCCTGTCCGCCAGCATGGCAAACATTCTGGTCGTGACGCCTTCGCTGCCGGTGAAGACGGTGCAGGAACTGATCGACTATGCCAAGCGCAACCCCAACGCGCTTAACTACGGCTCGTCCGGCGCCGGCTCCTCGCAGCATCTCTCCGGCGAGCTGTTTACGAAAATGGCCGGCGTGAACATGACCCACGTCGCTTACAAGGGCGCGTCGCCCGCCGCCACCGACCTGATGGGCGGCACGATCCAGGTTATGTTCCTGAACGCGCCGGTTGCGATTCCTTATGTCAAGTCGAACCGGATGCGCGCGCTGGGCATCACCAGCCGTTCCAGGGACCCTTCCTTGCCTGAGGTGAAAACCGTCGCGGAGCAGGGACTCGCTGGATACGAGACCGGCGCCTGGGTCGGCCTTTTCGCTCCTCAGGCCATCGATCAGGGCATTGCGCAGTTGATCAACAAGACCTCCGAGGAAATCGCGAAGTCTCCGGAGTTCCAGAAGGAGATCCAGGCGCAATACATGGTGCCGATGAGCGGCGGACTCGACGAGATCAGGAAATTTGTCGTCGACGAAGACAAGAAGTGGTCGGAGATCATCCGCCTCGCAAACATCGTGCTGGATTGAGTCCGGCTGTTCCCATTCCCAAGATGTGCCGGCCGGCGTGGGCCTGGACAGTTCAGTGCCGGCACGGTTTCGTATCGCGAGAAGGATCGCATGAACAAAGAACGACTGGATGAGCGGCGAGAATCTACGTCTGCCGATATCGATGTTGCCGTCAATGCGGCGACAACAGCCTGGCCAGCGTGGTCTTCGAGCCAGCCGGCGCGCCGCGTCGGCGCGCTGCAGGCGCTTGCGGCAGCACTGGAAGCGGCGCGTGAAGAATTGGTGCCGATTGCGCACGAAGAAACGTATCTCGGGATCCCGCGCCTGAACGGCGAGCTTGACCGGACGGCGTTCCAGTTGCGCGTATTTGCCGATGCCGTCGAAGCCGGGGACGCTTTCCCGATGTTCGAAGATCCGGCAGTCCCCGGGCTGCCGCCTGTGGGCCACCCTCATCTGGTGCGCGCAGCGGTGCCGCTGGGGCCGGTAGCCATGTTCTCGGCCAGCAATTTCCCGTTTGCCTTTTCCGTACTCGGCGGCGACACGGCCTCGGCCCTGGCCGCCGGCTGTCCGGTGGTGGTGAAAGCCCATCCCGCGCATCCGAAACTTTCCCGTGCCGTCTTCAAGCTGGCGCAACAGGCATTGCAGGCGGCCGGTGCGCCGGACGGTGTGCTGACCATGGTCGAAGGCGCATCGAAGGACGTGGGCGTCTATCTGGTGCAGCATCCGGGCATCGCTGCCGTCGCCTTTACCGGTTCGTTTGCCGCCGGGGCGGCGCTGCAGCGCGAGGTCAACACGCGGCCCCGGCCAATTCCTTTCTACGGCGAGCTCGGCTCCATCAATCCCATCGTGGCGCTGCCGTCGGCAATCGAGACCAACGGCAATGAGCTGGCTCAGACCCTGGCGGCATCGATTGCACAAGGCTGCGGCCAGTTCTGTACCAGTCCCGGCCTCCTGGTGTTGCGCGGAAACGCAAACAGCCAATCCTTTCTTCGTCAATTGGCGGAGCGGTTGGACGAGCAGACCACGCACGCCATGCTGACGCCAGCCATTCGCGATGCCTTCGAGCGCGGAGCGGCACGACTGTGCGCGCATCCGGGAGCCAGACGTCTCAATCACGCGAACCCCCGTGCAGATGGAAACCCGCAACCGAACCTGGTGCAGATCGACGTTGCGGCCTTCCTGGCAGAGCCGGGGTTGCGCGAAGAGGTGTTCGGTCCGTCCTGCGTGGTTCTGGTCACGGATTCGACCGAGCAGACGCTTCAAGTGCTGGATGCCGTCGAAGGCAGCCTCACGGTAACCGTCTGGGGCGCTGAAGAGGAAAGCGAAGAGACGCGTCGCATCGTGCGCGCCGCAATGAATGTTGGAGGGCGTGTGCTGTTCTCAGGAGTGCCGACCGGCGTTGCCGTCACGCGCGGACAGCACCACGGCGGGCCTTGGCCGGCCTCGACTCAGCCGCAGACGACCTCGGTCGGGCAAGCGGCCTTGCAGCGCTTCCTTCGTCCGGTGGCATTGCAGGATGCGCCGGCCTGGCTCATGCAGCGCGGGGGTGTTCCATGCTGAATCACCTCGTACTGTTTCGCCGCAAACCCGGCGTCGAAAAGCAGCCCGAACGCGAGCGCGAACTGGTGGAGAAAATGGACGCCCTCGGCGTCAAGATCGCAAGCATCCGTTACTGGAAACTTTCGGCGAACGAAATACAGCGGCCGGTGTGCTGGGACTATTCGCTGGAATCGAAGTTCGACGATGTTGCGGGACTGGAAGCCTATCTTTTCCACCCCGCGCATGTTGAACTAATCGCCTTGCTCAAGCCGTATTTCGAGTGGGCTGCCGTGGATTACACGAGTGCGGGCTGATGGAAAAAAGCGTTGCCGTTCCTGGGTATTCATGAAGATCGCTACCAGCCGGCGGGCAAGCGGTAGCGATCTTCTAGTCCGCAACGAGTGTTGGCGAGGCTGCTGGTTTGGAAGTCTATCGGCTGAAAAACAAGGCAGCGATCCAGGCGCGTACCTCACGCAGCCCCACTACATTAATCCAAGGCTGTTAAAGATCGCCTTGGTAACGGCAAACCTGGCCGCACCGTCAGACTCCTTCCTGATTTCGACATTGGTTGCATAAAAGTAGACCTGTTCGCCCCGTTCCAGGTAGCCGACGAGCCATCCGGTCTGCGGTGTCGTCGCGTCTCCGAAACCCGACCACCCGGTCTTGCCGCTCAAGCGGTAGGCCGGCGTTTCCTCCAGCACCAGCAAGTCCTTGACGATCTGCGTGTTCCGTTCGGAGGCGCCCAGTTTGCCGGAATGGAAGTTGTGCAGGAACGCGACCTGTTCCTCCGCCGAGATGCCGAGTTTTCCCGTGAGCCAGAAGGTGTCGATGCCGCCGGAGATATCGCGATTCCCATATTGGAAACGGTCCACGTATGCTTGCATGCGCGCCGTTCCCGTGCGCCGCGCAAGCTCCTTGTAGAACCAGACCACGGAGTTCGGCAGGGCGCTTGCCAGCGTATGGTCCTTTGCCCATACCTGCGGCCACCATGCTTGCCGGGGATCGCGCCCGCTGTTCCATGGAAGCGCGAAATCGGGGCCGGATGCCACGCCCGATTCGAGAGCAATCAGCGTATTCGGAATCTTGAAAGTCGAGGCCGGAAGGTAGCGTGTGCGCGCACGTTCGGCATTGTGGCAATACATGGCACCCGTTTCCGGGTCGAACAGCACGAAGGTGCCTTGCACCTGCGACTGCTCGAACGCGGCCGCGAAATCGGCCTGTTCGTCGCAACCCGGTTTTGCCTGGGCAAGGCCATGGCCGGCCAGTGTGACGCCAACGATGGCGAGCGCACCCAAAGCGCGATTGAAGATATTCATGACGCTCCCTTTTTACTCTTTAGACGGATGAATGATCGGGCGATGTGCGCCCGATGGAGCGAGAGATTAAGGACGGCATGCCGGCATGCCAAGCGCCGCTTCGTAACGGCTGTAACACGCGATGGACGCTGCACGCGCAAGCACTAGAATGGCGAAACGCATTCCGGTCATTTTCATCGACCGATCGCCAAAAAACGAGCCGTGAGCATCGAAACACCCATCCGCATTGATTTTTCAGAGCCCTATCTCGTCAACGGCATGCCGGCGCGCTATCAATCGCTTTGGCTGCTGCTGCGCATCTATCACGCATATCGTTCAAGCGGCACAAGCCTGTCTGCTTCCGCGATACAGGCGCGTTTTCCGGGCAGGTCCAATTTCCGGATGCTCATATCGAGAGCATTCGCGGACTTCAAGTGCTGGGGCATTTCCGTTGGGTGGGGGGACGACCCTGCGATCGAGCCGGCACTGTTGAGCACCAGGCGGCGCAGCCATGGACCGTTCTGGATGCGGGGCGAAACGGCGGCCCGTCTTCGGATATATGCGCGGGGAGCCGAGCTCGACAGTCCTACCCTGGCACGGCTTCTCGGATTGCCCGCAGACGAATCGATGCGCGGCGACCCCACCGGGTATGTGATGCAGGATGTCGCGTACTGGAACCATCTGACACAGGCGATGCGTGTTGCTCTCGACGGGTTCCCGTCGGCTTCCGACCGGAGCCTGGCCGAGAGCTTCCGCGTGGCGCAGCATGCTGCAACGGACGATTTTCAGGTCGCGTTGTCGGTACTGAAGGAAAGCCTGGCATGGCGGAAGCTCGGGCAGTTGGAGCGCAGCCATGAAGCACTCGCCAGACTCGAACGGCGCCTCAAGCCGGTTTCCACGAAGAGTGGCCTCGCTTCTTTTTCCGCGATGGCCTTCATCGCGCGTAGCTGGAACCTCTACATGCGCGGCAAAACGGTTGCAGCCGCCGCCGAGCTCGAACGCCTTGCGTCGGACCCTGAACTGCATCTGGTGGTCCGCTATAACCCCCGCATTCGCTTCGAGTACCTCAACCTGCGCGCCTTGCTCGGCAAGGCGGTTGTCTTGAACGCAACCGATCTCTCGGGGGCCGCCAGGATCGAAACGGCAAAGAGCGTGATGGGCGACTTCTCCGAGGCGCTGCAAGCGGCCTATGAGGCGGATTCGGTCGAAGCGGCGCAGGATGTGGCGGCCAATATCGGCCTGACGCTCTGGCTGTTCTGGAAAGACCGCCTGATCGATGAGGAGCGCTTACGGGACGAGCGGGCGGTGCAAATCCAGGCAGTGCGCTGGATCGGTCTTTCAGAATGGATCTGCGACCGCTTCGGCGTCGGCGGCGGCTCCGCGTGGAATACGATTTTCCTGCTGCGCATCGTCCGTGGAACCTGCCGCCATCCCGGACGCGATGGGAGAAACAGGGACGGCGCGGGAACCCCGCTGGGGCCGAGCAACACGACGTTCTCTCCGCGTTCAATGAAGCGCAGCGTGGCCAGTTCGTCGATCTGCGCCCTGGGCGCGCCCACGGCAAAGCCGTAGTCATACTCATCCAGCGTCTTGATGGCCGGGAATGCGGCCATGCGTACCAGGGTCTGCCGTGACCGCAGCTGACGGGCATCGCGCTCGGCGCGAAGCGTCTGCTCCAGGTAGTCCAGTAGTGTCCAGTCCTTCTCGGCGGCTTCGGCGGCCAAGGCGCGGTAGTGCTGCATAAGGCCTTCGAGTTTTAGCGCCTGGCAGTAGTCGTCGATGCGCTCGTGTTGCAGGTTCATGCCGTCACCTCCGTCAACAAGCGTTGATACGTCGACAGCGGATGCTGCAAGGGCGTATGCATGGCGTGCGACCAACGACTTTGTTCGGTGTGCATCGGGCTGGCCTGCTGGGCGGGGCCCGATTGCGGGCGTATCCGGTAGGGCGGCAAGGGCCGCAACATGGCGCGCTCGACCTCTTCAAACAACGCTGCGGGAGTGCGTTGGGTGACTGGATGTACCCGTTGATTGGCCACATCACGAAGCCATTTGCGTACTTCGGCATTCGCGGTCTCCACATCCACGCTCAAGCCCATCTGCTTGAGTCGACTGGCCAGCGGGACGTAGAAATTGCCACGCAGATAACGGTGAAAACGCTCCACCTTCCCCTTTGTGCGAGCCCGATACGGTCGGCACAGACGCGGCAAGAATCCATACTGCTTGGCCAGGTCAAGCAGTTGTGGGTGCCAGCGATGATGGCCCTCGCCGTAGGCATCGCGCTCCAGCACGATGGTGCGCGCGTTGTCGTACAAAATCTCCTTAGGCACTCCGCCCAAGGCTTCGAACAGCGTGTGGTGACAGCGAATCAGCGTCTCCGCGCGTTCGTTCGTCGTGTACTGCGCCCAGCGCCAGCGGCTAAAACCCAACGTTGCGGTGAACGCATACAACGGATCAGCGCCGCGCCGAAAGACGACGAAATCGCATTGCATCTGCTGACCGGCGGGCGTCTCAAACCGCACGACCGGATCCGGGGTCGGTACGGGCCGGTGCGCGCTCATGAACGCCTGCAAGCTGCGCAGTTGGCCCTGATAGCCGAGTTCTCGAAGTTCCCGCAACAATGCCGGTGCGGCAATCTGCTCGGGCGCGGCCGCCGCCATCCGTTGAAGAATGTAGTCGTGAAACGGTTCAAGCTTGGTCGGTCGAGGTGCGCGTCGCTTGTAACGCGGCACGTCGTCGCTGGCCGCGTAACGGGCCACCGTGTTACGTGAAATGCCAAGTCGCCGGGCGATCTCGCGCTGCGACAGGCCTTGAGCAATGAGCACATGGATGGTCATCCACTGATCCTTCTGAAGCATGGTGGGCCTTCGCGCAAAAAGGCCTCACTTTACGGAAAAGTGGCTCAGATTTACTTTGCACTTAGTGGCTCATTTTTACTCTGCGCGCAACACCGCCCTTGATCTCGTAGTAGTTCCAATACCCGCCTTGGTAGTCAGGCGAGAGGCGATCCATCCATCCGTAGACGGTCAGTTCGCCGCGGAGCATGAGGCGTTGGCCAAAGTGCTTGGGCAGGAAGCCCATGCGCTCATCATCGGGGACAAGGCGGGCAGGTGCGAGGGTAGCGTGCGTCATGTTGTGCTCCTTGAGAGTGGGCCCGGCCAAGTGGCGGGACGGGAGCACTGGCGCCCTGCGGAACAAGCGCCGGGGGCAAGGGGACGTGGAATAAATAGCGAGCGCGAGCGAGCGGTTTATGCCGCGAAAGCCCCTTGCGCCTGGTGCGCGCAGGGCCAAGATGCGCCCAGGCCTGACACCTGTGCCAGGCCACTCTGCGGATCACACGAGCAAGCTCTTCGCTGCGAACGACAGTGATTTGGCGAATTCAAAGGCTGGTCCCGCTGGATCTCCTGCTGGACGGCCTCGCGTGCCGTTGCGAGGATCTCTTTCGGCGTGGCCAGCCGCATCGCACCAGCGGAATCTCGTACGAAGAGCGCGTCCACGGCGTGATTGCCCGTCGCTCCTGGGCCGTGCTGCAGCGCAGCGGTCAAGTGGCACAGCTGGCCGCCTGCCCCAAGCGCGCCTGTGGCGGCGCGCTGCACGTGGCGGCGAGAACAGCGCGGCACAATTGGAGCACAGGCAAGGCCGATCACACCCTCCGCCCGACCGCTCGATCGAAGTGTCCAATATCCAGTAGGCCATACAGTACCGTGGCGAATGGCTCGCCGCTAATTCCGTTCCCGCTGTCATATACTGTATATATATACAGTTATATCGCCATGCCCTTCAAATCACCCCTCACCTTCGACGAGCTGCGCGCTATCAGTGCGCGTAGCCCCGCTGGCTCCGACGGCCGCGCCCTGCTGTGGGAAATTAAACGCCTGCAGGACCGCCTGCGGCGTGTCGCGCAGTACCTGCACGGCGGCTCGTCGCAGTACGGCGTCATCTACGACGCGCTGATCACGGAGCTCAACGGCGAGCCGGCGGTGCAGGACTGGTGCGCCGACCACCGCGACGGCGTGCCGCTCGGCATGCAGCGCAATCCTGCGGATGGCGTGCCTGACGCCTGAGCGGGCGTTACAAAACTGCAGCCGCCCTGCTCGCTGCTGTCAGACGCCCCAAACCGCCTGGCTGGGGCAAACGAGCAAACGCATGGATGCAACGGGCAAAAAAACGTGGCCTCTGACGATCTGCCGCGCATGCTGGAGCTGGCGTGCGCGGCAATTGATGCGGGCATTTGTCCCGCACGCACCTCGTCCTAGGTCTGTTCGCACGTCAGGCCGGCGTTGCGGACACCCTGATGTCGAGCGCCGCAGGCGAGAGTGTTTGGAGGTTCTGTATCTCAATGAGACTTGATGGGGGTCGGTGGGTATGTGGGTGAAACCCCGGAAGCCGGTGGGCATACCCTGTGGGCAAGCGCGTGGGCAGGCGGAGCCTGTCCACCGTTTGTCCATCAGCGGTTGTCCACGGGCCGAGCGCAGCGAGCGGGGTGGTCGCGCAGCGATCATCCACATATCCACGGGTCCGGAATTTTGACCCTGCTGTGTGTTTAGCCGCTAGATCCCTGTCCTTATCGACGGTTTTCATGTGGTTTCCTCTTGTCCGTGACGGGACGACGCTCGCAGATCTCATTTCGGCTGACGCGCCCTCGTACTGCTACAGACGCGACGATGCAAGGCACGCAGGCGTTCACCGTTGTGCCACTTCATATCCTTCTGATCGCCTGCCAAAATGCCGGCCACCGTAGATTGCGATATGCCAATTTCCTTGGCGATCTGGGCCTGGGTCCACCCAGCGCGCACCAGGTCGTGAATAAGTGCTTTCCAGTTCATTATCGAAGAATATCGGAATTCCGATAGTTGTGCAATCGGCGTGCCGATCAAGAACGGCTTCAGAATTCCGATATGGTGACCTTTGGACGACGACTTCGAGCCGCGCGCCTCCATGCGCAGCTCAGCCAAGCGGCAGCCGCCAAGAAGGCGGGAATGTCGCAATCGACGTTGTCCGAACTGGAAAACGACTCCTACCCAACGTCGACATTCACGACTCGGTTGGCCCACATCTACAATGTGAGCGCACGTTGGCTCGCTGATGGCGAAGGTCCAATGAGGGTCGCCGATACTGTCGTGGCTGAGGAGTCCGCGACCGAGACGGAATCGGCCAGGCCTCGCTGGCCATTCAGTCCTCGCATCACGCCTGAAGCCTATGACGCCTTGGATGCGTCAACCAAAGAAGACATCGAAGACTACATCGAGCTCAAGATCTCCAAGTCAGCTGGTGCCTCTCGCAAGGTCGCTTCTCGGAAGCGCACGCCTCGCAAAAGCGCTGCGCGCCAAGCGCGCGCGGCAGCCTGAGCCTCCGCAGTACAGCCGATCTCATGATGGCCGCTGCAGGTCCGGCCAAACCTCCCAGCAGTCGTGAGGCCGAAGAGCAGGACGCGGAACACCCGTCATGCGCTCGATGGCCACGCCTTTTCGTGGCCCAACAAGCTTGTAACCGTAGGCAATTTGGCGCACATACTCCCAGCTCGTGCCATGCGCTACGCAAAGCACCCGAGCCTCGGACAAGGGGGTGTTCTTCAGCCACTCAACGAGGGCCTCAATACGGGGATATCGTTTGGCGGAATTCATATGTACCAAATAGTACGAGATCTAAGCACGTGTGTCTTGTACTTTTTGGTAAATACATGTCAGGTCATGCAGAATCCGTCGCATGGACGCCGCAGCGCACGAGATGCAGGTCCGCCGGGACCAATTGAAAGCGTGGATTGCTGCGCATTACCCCAGCGCGCGCGCATTTTGTCGGGCCCATGGCCTGAACGAGAGCGAGATCTCACAACTGCTGCGTACCAAAAGCTTTGGCTCACGCCGAGCCCGTAATTTGGAGCAGCAGACCGGCATGCCCTTCCGATACTTGGAAGGTACGCCCACCGGCGCGCAACACCACAAAGTTTCGCCGGGCACCGCCTACACCCGCCCCAACGCCACCACGCCATTCAAGCCATGGCCATTTCGCCTCACTTCTTATGAGGATCTCATGGCCTTGACCCCTGAGAAGCGACACGAACTTGACATTCGAGTCTCTGAGTTTGTCGCGGGTGCGATTCTGAAAAAAAGAAAGGCATAACGAACAACCTTGCTCGGCCGACCGCGACTCCGTCCTACGGGCGTGCACGGTCGCCAGTCGCCCCTCGTTGCGACTGGTCTGGTCTGCCCCCGGCAAGGATTGAGGGCGGGACGAGCAAAAAGCCCGCATTAGTCGTCAGTTTTGCATCAAAACGTATCAAATATTCCGTTTTGTTGCTTTTCCGTCACACCTCAAAAATGTACCTAATAGTATTGACTAACTATGTACTAAATAGTACATTTATTCGCACATGCTCTTTAACAACACGCAACATCCGTCCTGCGTCCGCTGTGAAGCGACGCGAAGGGGAGCTGGCTGCGAGGAATGGAAAGCCCCAGGGACGAAAAGAAGCAGCAAAAGTCGATGCGCCTATTGGTGACCCGTGAAGTCCGCTGGCCTACCGGGGCAGAGAAAAAAACAAAAACAGGGTACCCGCCAGTGAAAAGAACCAACGCACATCGATCTCGGAGGTGTCAAAAAGAGGCTCGTCTGAGAGCCGTGACGCCGCTCGAGGCACTGACGGCGACCATATCGCCCAATGCCGAGACCGAGCGCCCAAGCAGCATGCCTCCCGTGGCGGGTAACGGGTTGGGCGAACACCGAGCCAGGAGACCAACTGGCTCGCGCCGTGCAAGTCGGCAGGATGACCGGCCATGCGTCGCGGTATCTCGCGGCCGGCATCCGAATCGGCGTTCAATCAGGCGTCGCGGTTTAGCGGCTAAACACTGCCCAGAGCGCTCCGATTCGGATGATCTCCTCTTTCTGAATAGGACTATTGATCCAAATGCAGCACCGGACGGGACGAACGATCTCCCGTCGTGTCGCGCCTCGCTGGCAGACGATAACCGGCTGTGCCATCGAGACTCTCTTTTTTCACATCAACCCACTCGCACCTCGGAGCACAGGGGCCTTGTCAATGACAGGAGTACAAAATGAGCAAACCGTCCTATTCCACCTTTTCCACCGTTGTGGCCGCCAAGTCGTGCGCACGCAATGTTGTGCTCGGCGGTGCTGCGTTGATTTGCGCGTTGGCCATTGTCGGTGCGCTGATCAATGCTGGCCCCACCATCGGCCGCGCTATCGCGGACGTCTGGGACTGGCTCCTATGGACCGTAAGCCTGGGCGGCCATTTCTGGGCCGCGGCGGCGGTTGGCGCAGTCGCATTGGGCGGATCTGCGTGGGCCACCTGCCTGACGGCCAAGCTCCCTAAAGACGCTCCATGCGGCACGGGAATCAAGCTGTTGGCGCTCAATGGCCTCTGCTGGTGCCTGCTTCTTGTGGCAAACTGCGCCGTTCGCACGACCTATACCGACACGAGCCAGCTGACCGCCTATGAAAAAATCGCCCTGGTAGGATTGGGGTTGCCAATGGGGCTACTGCTGCTCGGGGCGGCATGGCTAACCTTAATGGCAATCGATGGGCCAATCGACGATCAATTACGCGGCTACTGACAATGTCTTTTACCAACGAGAACGGATCCGGCATCTGGGAGCTATCGCTGAGCCAACGGGTGGTACTTGGCATCTGCCTGTCGCTCGCCGTGTCAGCAGCCATCATGTCTCAATCGATCGATTCCGCGTGGCCTTGGCTTGCGCTCGGAGCGACTTGGATGACCGCCGCAGTCGCTGCACGAGGCATCTACACGCAACGCGGCGCGAATAGGCGGCTGTTCGGGGGAATCCTGGCTACATGCGCGATTGTCCTTCTGGCGAGTTTGCTGATACTCGCTGAGCGGGTTTACTACACTGGAAACATGCACTATGCGCGGTGGTTGACCAACGGCGAACTGGCCGCCGGCACCACGTGGCAAGACCTGATGGCGGGCCCGTGCAAAGGGCGCAGTCCCCTGGAGGTCAACGAACAAGCGGATGGCCAGTTTCTCATTCGATGCGGGTTGCTGTGGAGCAATAGCAAACTATTCCTGTCCACAACGTTCCCGGAGGAAGGCCGCAAATGAGCAAATACCTGCCGTGGATTAAGCGCAATCTGGGCCTGCCCCTATTGATGGCATCCATCACAGCCATCACCCTCGGCATCTACCAGGCCAGGGAGGCGACGGCCACCCAATACGCGGTGCTCGAGCAGATGTATCTCGACGGCACGCCCGAGTTTCGAGCAGCCCTGGCAGAGCTGGTCGATGAGCCGCTCAGCCGCTGGACATATTTCGGCCTGTCGCGGGCCTACTGGGAGGAAACTCGAGCTCTGGCATTGCCTCATGATGTCCCCGCGCCCGAGATCGATTCCGCGACAGCGCGTCGGGCACTCTGGGACACAGTGAGACAGCGCACCAGCCGGGGCAGGGTGCCGTGACGAGAAACCATCGCAACCGCTCCTGGCGGTCGCAGTGGCGCATGACCGTTTCAGGCAAAATGGCTGTCCACAAGAGTGGCACCATCGCGCAGCTGCTGCACGACGGCTGCGACTCTCACGCCGAATTGAATGTTGATGGCGTTTCGCCCGAGCAGCGGGCACGCTGGGATATGGCCACGCTACAACGACAAGCGGAGAAGCTGCTGCGCGAATCCGCCCGCGATGCGCCAATGCCCCGGGCGCGCAAGGCACTGGCCGGCAACTCAACGTCGTAGTTCATTGAAGGACGTTCGTCCCAACCAATCGAGGGGGCTAGCCTCCCCAAACCTTCCATTGGCCCTGATGTCGCCGGCTGTGACGGCAACCTCGGGGCCATTTCATTGGAATTTCCATCATGAAAAACATGCTCAATGATCTGAAAGACGATGTGCGGCAATTTGCCTCGGCCTGGCGCACGTGCTGCACGGCGTACGGGCACCTCCCGACCCAGTGCGTGTTCGTGGGTACCAGCCTCGGGGCCGGCATGTTTCTGGCAGCGTTCATGCTGCTGGCCGTCGCAATCGCGGCCAGGCTTTTCGACAACGAGCAAATCGTTGAAGTGGGCCTGTGTGTCAGCGGCTTATTCGCCGTGGTTCTCGGCCTGACGTATGGAATAAGCGTAACGATGAGCCACGCTGCAGCCTTTCAAGAGCGCAAATTGAGACGCCCGCGCCGCTCGGTGTAAACGGCGTTCAGAGATGAACATGAAGGAAACCCGCTACCCGGTCGAGATCACGCTCGGAGGGAACACACGCATCTACTCTCCGGAGTTCCAGGCCGAGGAACAGTACGCTGCGGCCTGGAAGAGAGTCCTGTTGCTCTCTCATGGAAAAGCCGAGGTGCGGTGCTGCTGCCTCGGTCCCGGCGACAAGCGGCTGTCGATTCACAGCCGCTCGAATTCGGACACCTTCCATCTGGCTCGATTTCCTGAGACTGGCCCCGAGCATAGCGAGGACTGCATCTACTACGGCGTGGATCCGAACATGTCGGGGCTCGGAGCGTACCGGCGCGGAGTCGTTCAGGAGCTGGATGACGGCAACGTCAAGATCAAGCTCAAGGTGGGACTGCAGCAGCGCGCCGCCATCGCACCGCAGGAGGAACAAACAGGAACCTCGTCCGAAGCCAAGAAACCAGCAGGCCGAGGACGGCCAGGCCAGGCGAGCATGACACTGCTGGGGCTGCTGCACTACTTGTGGACAGAGGCCGGCTTCCATACCTGGTCGCCGTCCATGCAAGGCAAACGCAACCTTGGCGTGTTGCATTACCACTTGCTGCAAGTTGCCAGCTCAACCTACGCGGGAAAAGTGCGGCTATCCAGCAATCTGCTCATCGGCACTCCCACTGCGGCTGGCCGGCAGGCCGAGCTCAACAAGGCCAAGGCTGTCGAGGCCATGAACCGGCGCCGCCGCCTGGTGATCGTCGCACCCCTAGCTCAATACCAGGCAGGCATGGAGGAAGGTTCGCGATTACCCATCTCCGGCTACCACGGGATTCCTCATTTGCAGGTAACCAGGGAGATCTGGGACGTGCTGCAACGCCGGTTTGTGAGCGAACTGAACAGCTGGATGGCCGGCGACCAAGTCGTTGCGATTGTACAGACGGATGTTCCGACCCCTGCCACTGGCTCGATGCAAGCACGGGTGGTCGACGCTGCCCTGATGGTCACGACCCCTCAGTGGATCCCCGTCGATTCCGGCTATGAGGCCGCGGTCGTCGCTGCTCTGGTGGCCGAAAACCGGCGCTTCGAGAAGCCGCTGCGTTTCGACGCAGGCGAAGACCGGGTGTTTCCGGATTTTTGGCTGCGGGACCGGGCGGAAGATCTGCCGATGGAAGTATGGGGACGCACCGACCCAGATTACATAGCTCGCAAGGAGCAGAAAATCGTCCACTACGATGAGAAGTATGGTCCTGGCAAGTGGTGGCAATGGGATGCCACCACCGGGTCTGCCATACCCCCATTCCCGTGAATTTCCGCGAGCGAGGCGGTGCGCGATGCGGCGCTGGACCGCACCCGCTGCAATCAACGGCCGCTCAGGCCGACGCATACCACACATCAGGCATGGCCCTGGGCGCCCTGCCCGTCCCCAGCCAGCCCACCGCCAAGGAACAAGATTGAAAAGGAGCAATAATGGCATACGCATCCCAACACCAAGCACCGGCTGCGGCGCCGAAGTTGATCTACCGGATCCACGAAGCGACCGAGGCCTTGGGTCTGTCGAAAGCGACCATCTACCGGATGTGCAGCCGCGGCGAGCTGGTCAAGCACAACATCGGCAACACCCGGGCGGTCGGCATCACGGCCGAGTCGGTGAATGCCATGCTGGCGCGCATGGCAAAATCGCGCGCCGTAAACCACGAAACCAGCACCGCCTAATTGGGTAGCCAATTGGGTAGCTAGATGGCAGACAGATCAGCAAGAATACCCCGCTAACCCGCTTGAGCTAGGCGTTTTGAAATTTATACCAGGACAATACGACATCATCCTGATCTGACGCCTGCCGCGAAGCTCTCGGCCCCGTTCCATAACAGAGAAACCCGTCGCATGCGCGACGGAATGTAGCGCGGGTGTGTCATCCGGATACGAGTGCAATCAAATCTGAAACCGCGGGCGCGTCGGGCCGGTTGCCGATAAGCTCCCGGGCGGTCGATCTGGCAGCCGGCGCCCGCTGGCGCCAGGTCTTTTGTTTTTGGCATACCGGAGATTTGATTGATGAAGTCCCTGTTCCGTCCGATCGCGTTGCTGGCCGTTGCGTTGCCGCTGGCCCTGGGAGCATGCGGCAGCAAGGAGCCCGAACAGCGCGCGGCTTTTGCGCAGTTCCTGAAGACCCGCATCGTGGACAAGCCCGGCATCCACGTGCCGCAGCCGACGAACGAGGAAACCGAGTCGTTTGGCGATTACGCCTCGCATTACCAGGTGATCACGGATTTCCATGCCGGCATGGACGCGTCGGTCAAGCCGCTGGGCGGCATGATGCAGAAGACGTCGATGCGCTCCCTGGGCGACATCATGGGCCGCCGCGACGAACTGAAGACCGTGCAATCCGCGCTGGGCGAGATGGGCGCCGCGCTGAAGGAAGAGCGCAGCAAGGCGGACGCAGCGCGCGCCAAGCTGCAGCAACCCGACGACCTGAAGACCGTATATGACCAGGCTTACGAGAAGACAGTGACCCTGCCCGCCGACACCTTCGCGGACGTGCTGCCCCAGCTGAGCGCGACGCTGGACGCGAGCCTGAACGTGGCCGATTACGTCAGCGCGCACCAGGCGCAGATCGACGTGTCCGGGCCGGTCGTGAAGGTGAGCGACCCGGCGGTGCAACAGCAGTTGAACCAGCTCTTGCAGGATCTGAACGCCCAGGCGCGCAACATGCAGCAGGCGCAGACCCGCCTGCAGGCGGTGATGATCGGCCGCTGATCCGGCTGCCCGGCGCGGCCGGGCTCAGGAAGCCATCGCGGCGATGCGGAACGGAAACGCCCGCGCGCCGCGCGCCTTGCCGGTTTCGCGGTGCGCGCTGATGGCCCAGGCCGCGCCCGCGCCCTGGATGTTCTGCACGAGGCGGCGTGTGACGGCGGCGGAAAACCCGCAGCCCAACGTCGCGGCCTGCCGCCTGGCCAATTCGACGCCCACGGCGTGCGGCATGGTGGAATTCCGTTCCGGATGCAGCATGGCAACCCCCTGGCACTCGCCTCCGATATGTCGCGGAGATCGTAGGAATAAATCTACCTCAGCCTGGCGGTTTTTGGCGTGAAATGATACGTAAAGCAATGAAAAGATAGGAAAAATTCGTCCTATCCCGGGACGCCGGGCGGATTGCCGGCGGCTTCGTCCAGCGCTTCGCGGTCGGCGCGGTCGTTGCGGCCGTCCGCCGGCGCTTTCATGTTGCCGTACAGCAGCGACCGGCCCGCGAACAGGCCGCCCGCCACTTCGAGATCAAGACGGACCAGATCGCGCTTGCGCACATCGGCCACCACATCGGCGGCCTCCTCCGCCGGCACCCCCATTTCGGCCAGGGCGCCGGCGCTGAAGGCCAGCGCCGACTCCAGGGTTTCGCGCACCTGGAAATCGACGCCTTCCTTGAGCAGGGCCAGGGCGTGGATGCGGTCATAGGCGCGCACCACCAGTTTCACCAGCGGAAACTCGGCCTTGGCCAGCCTGACAATGCGTGTGGCGTCCTTGGGATCGTCGATGCAGATCAGGATGGCCTTGGCCGTTTCCGCCCCGGCATTGCGCAGCATGTCGGCCCGGGTGCCGTCGCCGTAATAGACCTTCACTCCCCATTTTTCGGCGGCGCGGATGGCGTCGGTGTCAAGGTCGAGTATGGAGACGTTCATGCCGCGCGCGAGCATGGCCTGGGTGACGATCTGGCCGAAACGGCCGAAGCCGATGATGAGCGCGCAGCCATCCAGGTCTTGCGCCGCTTCCACGCCGTCCATGGAGGGTTCGGGCGGCGGCAGCAGCCGCAGCGCCAGCACGCAGACGGGTGTCAGCGCCATGGAAATGATGACCACGGCGGTGAGGACGGCCGCCAGGTGCGCGTCGAAGATGCCCGCGGCGGCCGCCGCCGAGTACAGCACGAAGGCGAATTCGCCGCCTTGCGCCAGCAGGGCCGCGCGCGTGAGGGCTTCGCGGCGGGGCGCCCGCAGCAGCCTGGCTATGCCGTAGACGCCCGCCGCCTTGACCGCCATGAAGACAAACACGCCGGCCAGGATGAGCGGCCACTCGCGCGCCACGGCCGAGAGGTCCAGCGACATGCCGACGCCGAGGAAGAACAGGCCCAGGAGAATGCCGCGAAAAGGCTCGA
This sequence comes from Achromobacter sp. DMS1, assembly GCF_001270295.1. Classification (NCBI taxonomy): domain Bacteria; kingdom Pseudomonadati; phylum Pseudomonadota; class Betaproteobacteria; order Burkholderiales; family Alcaligenaceae; genus Achromobacter; species Achromobacter sp. DMS1. Next base: position 31,397 of record NZ_LHSJ01000012.1, read on the forward strand.
TCTCGGCTTCGAGCTGGTGCCGGAACGTGGATTCGGACAGCAGTACGCCGGCCAGGAACGCCCCCATGGCGGCGGACAGTCCGCCCAGCTCCATCAGCAGCGCGGCGCCGAGCACGACCAGCAGCGCCGCCGCGGTCATGACTTCGCGCGCGCGGGCCGCGGCCAGCAGCCGGAACAGCGGGTTGAGCAGCCACCGGCCGGCGGCCAGCAGCGCCAGCACGCAGCCCGCGGCCGATCGCGGCCTGCGCCCAGGGATCGCCGCCATGCCTGCCCGCGCCGGCTGGAGCGAGCAGCGCGACCAGGGCCAGCAGCGGCACGATGGCCAGGTCTTCGAGCAGCAGGATGGAAACGATGCGCTGTCCCTGGGCGCTGGCGGTGTCGTCGCGTTCGCCCAGGATCTGCATGACGATGGCGGTGGACGAGAGCACGAAGCCCATGGCGGCCATGAAAGCGGCCGCGGGGCGCCAGCCCCGCCAGCACGCCCACGCCGGTGAGCAGCGCGCCGCAGGCCAGCACCTGCGCCACGCCCAGGCCGAAGATCTCGCCGCGCAGTTTCCAGAGGCGCGAGGGCTGCATTTCGAGCCCGATGATGAAGAGGAACATCACCACGCCCAGTTCGGCCACGTGGAGAATGGCTCGCGGATCGGAGAAAAAGCCCAGGCCGAACGGCCCGATGGCCAGTCCGCCCGCGAGATAGCCCAGGACCGAGCCCAGGCCGAGGCGCTTGAAGAGCGGTACCCCGATGACCGCGGCCCCGAGCAGCACCACGGCATTGACGAGTTGATGGCTTTCGGCGGGCACGGACATGGGACTCTCCCTCAGCTGGGCCGGCTCCGTGGCGGGAGCCGGCGGTGCGGCCCCGGGCGGCGCGATCCGGGCTGGCGGCAAGCCGTCCGCCGGGGCGGCGGACGCAGGCTCATTCTTCGCGGAACTGCATCCGGTAGAGGGACGCGTACAGGCCGTTGGCGGCCAGCAGTTCGGCGTGGGTGCCCTCTTCCATGATGCGGCCCGCATCCAGCACGATGATGCGGTCGGCGTTCTGCACGGTGGACAGGCGGTGGGCGATGACCAGCGTGGTGCGGCCGCGCATCAGACGCTCCAGCGAGGCCTGCACCTGGCGCTCGGACTCGTTGTCCAGCGCCGAGGTGGCCTCGTCCAGGATGAGGATGGGCGCGTTCTTGATGAGCGCGCGCGCGATGGCCAGGCGCTGGCGCTGGCCGCCGGAAAGACGGGCGGCGTTTTCGCCCACGGGCGAATGGATGCCCTGCGGCAGGCTCTCGACGAAATCGAGCAGGTTGGCCGCCGCGAGGGCGTCGCGCACCTGCTGCTCGTCGGCCTCGCCCAGGGCGCCGTAGCCCACGTTGGCGGCGATGGTGTCGTCGAACAGCACCACGTCCTGGCTGACCAGCGACAGGTGCGAGCGCAGGCTGCGCAGCGTGAGGTCTTCGACGGGCACGTCGTCGACCAGGATCTGGCCGCTGGTGGGCAGCACGAAGCGGGGCAGCATATTGACCAGCGTGGTCTTGCCGCTGCCGGAGCGGCCCACCAGCGCCACCGTCTGGCCGGGCTGGGCGACGAAGGAGACGTCGCTGACGGTGTCGGAATCGGCGTCGTGGAAGCGGTGGCTGACGTTGCGGAACTCCACCTTGCCGCGCACCGGCTCGGGAAGCAGGCGCGTGCCGGTATCGGTTTCGGACGGCTGGTCGATGAGGGTGAAGACGCTCTCGGCCGAAACCAGCATCTTCTGCATGCGCGCGGCCAGGTTGGTCAGGCGCTTGATGGGATCGAAGATCTGGGCCAGCGCCGCCATGAACGAGGCGAAGCTGCCCACGGTGAGCGAGCCGCTGTTGGCCTGGCTGAGGGCCACGGCGATGACCGCACCCACCGAAATGGAAATGCAGACCTGGGTGAGCGGGGTGAGCGCCGCGTCGGCGGTGGCGGTGCGCATGGCGAAGCGGCGCAGCTTGCCGCTCACGAAGGCGAAGCGGCCTCGCTCGGCCTCGTAGCCGTCGAAGAGCTTGATGACCCGCTGGCCGTCGATGCCTTCGCTGACCACCCGGGTAAGCTCGGCGTTCATGTTGACGGTTTCGCGGTTGATGCGCCGCAGGCGCTTGATGAAGACCCGGGCGATCATGACCGAGACTGGCAGCATGATGAGGATGATGAGGGTCAGCACCCAGGACATGTACAGCAGCACGCAGATGAGCGCGATGACCACCAGGGTTTCGCGCACCAGCACGGTGATGACGTCGGTGGCGTAGCCCGTGACGTTGCCGGCGTCGATGGTGAAGCGGTTGAGCAGCCGGCCGGTATCGCCGCGCTTGAAGTCGGCATCGGGCAGGCCCAGCAGCCGTTCGAACATGTCGCGCCGCATGCCCAGCAGCACATTGTTGGCGACCCAGGCCAGCAGGTAGTCGCTGAAGAAATTGCAGATGCCGCGCAACAGGATCAGGCCCACCACCGCCAGCGGGAGCGCCCACACGTAATAAGGCTTGGTGCCGGAAAAGCCCTCGTCGAGCAGCGGCTTCATGATGACCGCCAGCGTGGGCTGGGTGGCCGCCGCTCCCGCCATGAGCAGGATGGCAAGCAGCAGGCCCTTCCAGTAGGAACCCACCCGGCTGTAGATGCGGCTCCAGAGTTCGGCTTTGACGGGCTGTGAGCCCGCGGGCGTGTTGCGTGCGGCTGAATTCAAAGGGAACACTCGCTTTTATACAATTGTGCCCGGAATTGTACCGGCTACCGGCGTCCGCGCCGCCGCCTTTTCCCCTGGCGGGCCGCATCGGCCCTTCCCGGCTCGCCGCCGGCCCTTACCGCGCGACACGCGCCCGTTCATGTCCGAAATCAGCTGCCTGTATGTGCGCCTGCCCAACTGGGTGGGCGACGTCTGCATGAGTCTTCCCAGCCTGCGCGCCCTGGCGGCGGCCGGCCTGCCCCTTGATCCCGCGCTATTTTTCCAAGCGTGGGATGCAGCTGGGGGGCGAGTTCCGGTATCTCGGGTACAGCTACGGTGGCTTCATGGATGGCGCCTATCTGCCCAACGACACCGAGAAGGATAGGGACCGCTGGATGTACCGATGGGTGCACCAACAGCTGTTGCCTTACGGTTTCTATGCGGATTGGGATATTGCCAAGGTATCCGACAACGATTACTACCGCGACATTTCCCAGCTCGGGTTGAACCAGGCATCCACCACCTACCTGCCGCAGCGTGGTCGCTTGGGGTGGACCTCGCCGTCGGGTTATTGGTCCTCATCGGTGGAAGTGTACAAGTACCAGACGCTGCAGGATCCGGATGCGTTGATTACACCGCCCTATGACAAGGAGCCGGAATTCACCGTCCGCGGCGCCCGCTACGATTGGGGGGGCCTGGACGTCGAGTGGACCAACACCGCAACGCGCTTTCGAAAGCCCTTGCTCGAAGGCGCGCGTTCTGGTCAGGAAGGGGATCGTTTCCAGAGCTATCTGACGGCGGCCTATCCCATTGTTCGCCCGGGCTGGTTCATCGTGCCCAAGGCCGGGATGCACTTCACGCAATATCAGACCAGCTGGTTTGGCCGGGATTGGCTTGGCCTGAACAGTGGCACTCCACAGGCGGGAACCTCCTACGGCTATCCGGGCTCCTCGTCGCGCGCGTTGCCCATCATGTCGCTGGACGCGGGCATGATCTTCGAGCGCGACACCACGCTGTTCGGCAAGGCCTCCACGCAGACCCTGGAGCCGCGCCTGTACTACCTGCGCGTGCCTTATCGCGACCAGTCCAAGCTGCCGGTCTATGACACCGCGTTGTCGGATTTCAGCTTCTCGCAGGCGTTCGAGGAAAACATCTATTCGGGCGGCTGGGACCGCATCGCCAACGCCAACCAGCTCACCGCGGCGCTGACCACGCGCTGGCTGGACGCGAGCACTGGGCTGGAGCGGTTGTCGCTGTCGGCCGCGCAGCGCATCTATTTCCAAGACCAGGAAGTCACCCTGCCGTACGAGACGCCGCGCAAGAACGTGCGGTCCGACTTCCTGGTGGGGGCTTCCGCGGCGCTGACCGACACGCTGACCACGGAGCTCGCTGCGCAGTACAACCCCTATGACGACAAGTGGTCGCGCGCCCTGGTCAGCGCGCGCTGGTCGCCCCAGCGCTTGACCACGGTGGCGCTGGCCTATCGCTACCAGCGCGAGCCGCTGGCTGGTGTCAATTACCAGCCGCAGGGCCAGAACCAGCTCAGCTTGGCGGTGCAGTGGCCGTTCTCCAAGCGCTGGTATGGCGTAGGCCGGATCGATTATTCGATGCGTACCGGCAATGTCATCGGCAGCGACGGTTTGCCGACCGAGGAATCCCCCCGCGTCACCCAGGCCATCGCCGGTCTGGAGTACAAGGGCGATTGCTGCTGGGTGGGCCGCATCGTCTACCAGCGCTATGCCGTGGCGGCCAACGATGCCAATACGGCCTTGTTCCTGCAGCTCGAGCTGACGGGCCTGGGTTCGCTGGGCACCGATCCGATGAACCTGCTGAACAGAAGTATCCCCGGCTATACGAGCATTACGCCGCCAGTGCCGTCCGGGACCACATTTGAAAGGTATGAATGATGCGTAGGTTGCACTCTTTCCGCCGGTCGGGCGGCGCGCTGCTGCTGGCCCTTTGCGCGGGGCTGCCCGCGGCCCATGCGGCCAATCCGGGCAAGGGCGCGAACGCCAAGCCCGCCGCGGCGCCGGCCGGCCAGGCCGATGCGCCGCCTCCCGAGCAGTTCGTCGACGGCATCGCGGCCGTCGTGGACAAGGACGTGATCACGCTGCGCGAGCTGCGCGACGCGTCGCAGCGCATGGCGGCCGAGCTCAAGGCCCGCAATATCCAGGTGCCCGACGACAATACGCTGCGTCACCAGGTGCTGCAGCGCCTCATCATGGACCGGGTGCAGCGCCATGAGGCCGACCGCCTGGGCATCCGGGTGGACGACGCCCAGGTCGACGCCGCCGTGCAGTCCATCGCCGCGCGCAACAAGATCTCGGTGGACCAGCTGCGCAAAGAGATCGAGAAGTCGGGGTCCACCTGGGACGGCTATCGCAAATCGCTGCGCGAGGAAATCCGCATGGACCGCCTGCGCCAGCGCGCGGTGGACTCGACCATCGTGATTTCGACGCGGAAGTGGACGCCTTCCTGAAAGACCAGCGCCGCAACCCCGCTTTCGGCGCCGCGCCGCAGCAGGCCCAGCCCGCGCAGCAGCCCGCGCCTCAGCCCGAACCGGCCGCCGCGCCCGCGGGCCCCATGCTGTACGCGCTGGCGCAGAGCTGGTGCGCGTGCCCGAAGGCTCGTCGCCCGACCAGGTCGCCATGCTGCGCAAGAAGGCCGAGGGACTGCTGGCCCGCGCCAAGCGCGGCGACGACTTCGCCAGCCTGGCCGCCGCGTCGTCCGACGGTCCCGAGGCGCTGCAAGGGGGCATGATGGGCGTGCGCCCGGCCGAAGGCTGGCGCGATCTTTCGTCAAGGCGATCCAGGGCCTGGGCAAGGGCCAGGTCAGCTCGCTCATCCAGAGCGGCAACGGTTTTCACATCCTGAGGTCGTGGACATGGGCACCGCGCAGCCGGCGCCGGCCCGCACCGCGCGCGCGCCCGAGCACGATGCCGCGGCCGCAGCCGTCCGCCCAGCCCGCCCAGCAGGGGCCGGTGCAAGTCACGCA
>NZ_LHSJ01000120.1:0-12084 GCF_001270295.1 Achromobacter sp. DMS1
GCTGATTCCTGTTAGCGCCGGTGTAATACTGACCCACCCCGTCGGAGTAAATCTGACCCACCTGGGCAATGATGGTGGCTTTTTGGCCACCGACAATGTTGACTCAGGAGCAAGCAGTGGAGATCAAGGTAATGGCGCGTCGCGGCGTCAGCATTCGGGAGATGGCCAAGCAGCTAGGCTGCTCACGCAACACGGTCAGGCGATACCTGCGTGAGGCCGATGCCCAGCAGTACCGGCCCCGCGAGGCACGGGCCACCAAGCTGGATCCGTACAAGGACTATCTGCGCGGTCGCATCGAAGCGGCCCGACCGCACTGGATACCGGCAGCCGTACTGCTGCGAGAGATCCAGGAACTGGGCTATCCCGGTGGCGTGACGCAACTCAAGGAGTTTCTGGGTGCCCACAAGCATCAGGAACCTGAACCGGTCGTTCGTTTCGAGACGCCTCCCGGCAAGCAGATGCAGGCCGACTTCACTCACATCCGGCGTGGCCGCGATCCACTGATGGCCTTCGTGGCCACGCTGGGATACAGCCGTTCGAGCTGGGTACGGTTCACCACCGACGAGCGCGCCGACACCTGGTTCGGATGTCTGCGCCAGGCCTTCACCTACTTCGGCGGTGTGCCTCAGCACGTGCTGTTCGACAACGCGGGGGCCATCATCATTGAGCGTGATGCATACGGTCCCGGCCACCACCGGTGGCACAACGGGTTGCTGGCCGTCGCCGAGGAGTTCGGCTTCACCCCACGTGTGTGCCAGCCATATCGCGCCAAGACCAAGGGCAAGGTCGAACGCTTCAACGGATATCTGAAGGGCAGCTTTTGTGTGCCGTTGGCCGCGACCCTCAAGCAGGCCGGTCTGCGCTTTGACGTGACAGCGGCCAACGCGCACATCGGCCGCTGGCTGACGGAGGTGGCCGATCAGCGACTGCACGGCACCACCCGGGAGCGACCCGCCAAGCGGTTCCAAGAAGAGCGCCTGGCGTTGCTGCCTTTGCCTGCGCAGCACGGCATTCTGCTGCCTGCCAGATCCCACCGGCCTGTCCCGCGAGAGAGCTTCCAGCACCCGCTGTCGGTCTATAACGAACTGCTGGAGGTGCGGGCGTGAACATCCAACACAACCGGATCGAACAATTCTGCGACGTCCTGAAGCTGGAGCGTATCGGCAGCGAGTGGCCGGCCATCGCCCAGCAGTGTGCCCGCGAGGACGCCAGCCATGGTGACTTCCTGGAACGCCTTCTGGGCATCGAGAACGACGCCCGGATCGAACGCCAGCGGGCTGCCTTGATGAAGATTGCCACGCTGCCCTCGGTCAAGACCATCGAGGATTATGACTTCGCCTTTGCCAGCGGTGCGCCACGTGCCCAGATCCAGGAACTGCGCCGCTCTGAGCTTTATCGAACGGGCCGAGAACATCGTATTCCTGGGGCCCAGCGGCGTGGGCAAGAGCCACCTGGCTCAGGCGCTGGCCTACCGTGCCGTCATGGCGGGCATCAAGACCCGCTTCCTGACTGCCGCCGACCTGATGATGCAGTTGGCCACCGCCCATAAACAGGATCGGCTGCAGCAGTACTTCAACCGTGCCATCATCGGGCCGCGCCTGTTGGTGATCGATGAGATCGGATATTTGCCGTTTGGACGCGAGGAGGCGAATCTGTTCTTCAACGTGGTGGCCCAGCGCTACGAGCGCACCAGCATCATCGTCACCAGCAATCTGCCCTTCAGTCAGTGGTCCTCATGCTTTGCTGAGGACCAAACGCTGACCGCCGCCTTGCTCGACCGCCTGCTGCATCACGCCCATATCGTGCAGATTGCCGGGGAAAGCTACCGACTCAAGGACAAGCGCAAAGCAGGGAATATCAAGATCAGGAGCTAGGTTTTTTGGACGCCGGGGTGGGTCAGTTTTACTCCGACGATTCCGACGAAAGTGGGTCAGTTTTCAACCGGCGTTGACAGATTCCGCCGCTGGTGTCGTGATGAATGACAGCAACGCGCGAAGTCCGCAGGGTGGCGAGCTGCGCCGCGCCGATGGCGAAGCTGCGGGCGAGGCGCTCGTCGCCCACGGGCGGGGCGCGGCGGCGGCGGTCCAGGCCGCGGAAGCTGTACAGGTTGTAGAGCGCCCATCCATAGAGCAGGGCGGCGTTGACGAGGGCGACCGCGAGGTACGCCAGCAGCGTGTGCATCGTGGGCAGGAACGCCGGCAGGATCGGGGCCTGGGGGCCGTCCGCGGCGCCGCGCAGAATGGCGGCGATGCCGGAGCCGAACAGATAAAAGAAGGCAATCCAGGCTGCGGCGGTAAGCAGCATGTCCACGGCCAGGCCGAGGCGGGAGCGTTGCGTCTTGACGATCATTGCGAACTCGTGGATTTGTTGATGCCGCGATCCGGGCTGGTCCAGCGTGCGCGCTGGGCCTTGCGGCGCAACATGACTTTGGGAAAGCTGACCAGGGTGGTGAACAGGCTCAGCATCCAGTAGGCAAACGGATACCAGATCACCCAGTACAGGGAACGGGCCAGGCCGGGTTCGTAGCGGCGGTCGATCAGGACGCTCACCACGAACTGCAGCAGGCACACCATGGCCAGCATCATGCCGGTGAAGGCGGGCGGCAGCAGGCTGGCGATGCGCATGTGGTTGGGCAGCGCCACGAAATGGCTGAGCGCCCACAGCAGGACGGACAGGCCGAAGGCGAACGCCCAGCCGGTGGACAGGCAGTATTCCAGCATCAGCGGCCACAGCCGCCGGTGGCGCCAGGTCCAGATCGAGCGCAGGTTCTTCAGGAACACTTCCGCGCCGCCCTGGGCCCAGCGCAAGCGCTGCTTCCACAGGCCGCGCAGCGTTTCGGGCATGAGAATCCAGCACAGGGCGCGCGGCTCGTAGAAAATCGACCAGTGGTCGCGCTGCAGCTTCCAGCTGATGTCGATGTCTTCGGTGATCATGTCCAGGCTCCACCAGCCCACGCGCTCCAGGGCGCTGCGCCGGAAGGCCGCAACCACGCCCGAGACGGTGAAAACCTGGCCATAGACGCGTTGGGTGCGCTTGATCAGCCCGATGATGGACGAGAACTCGCCGACCTGGATGCGGCCGACCAGCGTGGAGCGCGTGCGTACGCGGGGATTGCCCGTCACCGCGCCGATGCGCGGGTGCGCGAGCAGGGGCGCGGCCAGGTAGGCCGCCGCGTCCGGATCCAGGAGGGCGTCGCCGTCGATGCACACCAGGTATTCGCTGCGGGCGGCCAGCGCGCCCATGCGCAGCGCCATGGCCTTGCCCTGATTCTGCGCCAGGTGCACGACGCGCAGCCGGCCATGCTGGAGCGCCAGGCGCTCCAGCATGGCCGCCGTGCCGTCGGTGGAGCCGTCGTTGATGGCGATGACCTCCACGTTCGGGTAATTCTGGTTCAGCGCGGCGAGCAGGGTTTCCTCGCCATTCCCGGCCTCGTTGTAGCAGGGCACCAGGATAGAGATCAAAGGGGTGCCGGGCAGGTCGGGCACCTGGCGCTGGGGGCGCCACTGCCAGTGGCGCTCCAGGCGCAGCCAGAAATAGATGCCGCCCGCCATCCAGACGCCGGACATGAACAGGGGGTAGAGAAAGACGAAGGCCAGCAGGGCTTCGCCGGTGAGCGCCAGGGCGAAACCGAAAGGCGCGCCGAGCACGGCGCACAGAATGAGAAAGGCAAGCAGTCTGTCCATCATTTGAGGGGATACCAGGCTTCGGAAATGGCGGGCCGGATGTCCTGCATCCGGGGCTGATCCTGTGCGAAATCGTCGGGGTAGTAGCCGAAGCTGCGCGCGCCCCGCAGTTGCAGGCGCCGCATCCATCCGGCGAGCCTGCGGCTGTCCACTTCCGCGGGGCCGGCGTGGCCGGGGCCGGAACGCCAATCGCGGCTCTGCAACTCGAACACGGTGCGGTCCAGCGCGCCGGGACGGCGCCGCGCGACGGCGTCGACCAGCCCGTCGAGCCAGGCGTTTTCCCGGCCCTCGGCCACGTTCTCCATGAGCGGCATCGCCATGGGCGCGGTCCAGTCGTAGGCATCCAGGAAGTCGTCCAGGTTCTGGGCGAACCAGGCTTCGCTTTCCGGGTTCAGGATGGGGGCGGCGTAGATGTTGCGCGCCGTCTTGATCTGCGGGCCCCGCACTGCACGCACGCGGCTGGCGAGCGCGTCGGTGAAGTCCACCAGATAGCGGCTCTTGTAGCGCGTCCAGCGCTGCATCAGGGCGGGATCGGCCCGCAGTTCCGCGATAGAGCCGGGCAGCCCCGCCTTGCGATACGCCGCCAGGGCCGCGGGGCCGGCGTCCTCGAAATCGCCCAGCATGGCGTCGTCGTGGAACAGGATGCCATCGAAGATGGCGTAGCGGGCGAGGTCTTCGTACAGGTCGCCGATGCGGGCCCGCGCGGCGGGATCGAAGGGGGACAGGCGGCGGTACAGATCCGGATCGGGCTGTGGCGCGCGTCCGGCCTGGACGGATCCCAGCGCGTGACGCGGGCGATGGACGGATCCAGGTCGAAGGCGAGCACCGGCATCCAGGCGTATACCATCACGTTGGCGCGGTTATGCAGCTGCCAGGCGGCGCGGTTGAAGAGATCCGCGCGCACGGGCAGCCAGCGGTTGGGGAAGTACACCGACTTCACCAGGCCGTCGCCTTCCGGATCGGCATAGGCCTGCAGGAATACGGTGTTGATCTGCAAGTCGTGGATGCGCTGCACCAGCTCGCCGAGATTGCGGTCGGCCTGCGCCGGGTCCGGATCGTAGACATAGTCGAGATCGACATGGGCCACGCGCATGAAGGGACGCGCTTCCATGCCCACCACGCTGGAGGCGAAAGAGCGCAGCCTCGGGTCGCTGGCCAGGAGCAGGCGCGGCGTGGACATCAGGCGTTTCACGGTGCCGGGGCCGTCTTCCAGCGTGAGCGCCATCTGGTATCCGTGCTCGCCGGCGATGCGCAGCGTCGTGCCGCCTTCGGCGCCGTAGGGCCATACCCAGACGCGCGGCGTCTTGCCCGTGGCGCGGCGGATTTTCTCCGTGATGGCGGCCACGTCCGCGCCCATGCGGGCTTCGAATTCTTCCTCGGTTTCGTACCTGCCGGCGCGCGCGTCATAGGCGCGGACGGCGGCCGCCGGCTCGGTGTTGCCTTGCGGATTGGCCGGTGCGCCGTAATGCGAGGCATTGGTGTGCGCGGCGATCTCGACCAGGCCGGCGCGCGAGATCTCCCGGATCTCGTCCCAGTTCAGGAAACGCTCGCGCGCTTCCGGGGTGCCTCCGAAGTCCACAGGCTGGCCCGCCGGCGTGTCCATCCAGACGCCGACGGGTGCGAGCAGCGCCGGCCAGCGGTAAGCCTTGAGGATGGGCAGCACGCGCGTGTAGAAACTGCGATAGCCGTCGTCGAAGCTGAGCAGCACCGCGCGCTCGGGCAACGGGGCGCCGCCCTGGCGGGCCTGCAGGATCTGGTCCACCGTGACGGCCTGGTAACCGTTGGCGCGCAGCCAGGCCAGTTGTTCGGCCAGCCTGTCGCTACGCACGCCAAGAAAGGCCTGGTCGGGGTCGTCGTCCTCGACATCGTGGTAGGCCAGGGCGAGCAACTGGTTGCGCGGCCAGGGCTGGTCTTCGGGCGCCACGGGCCGGTCGGCCGGGGCCACGTACATGGGAATGTCCTTGGCGCAGGCCGTCAACGCCAGGACGGCGAGCAGCGACAGGGCCGCGAACAGGATACGGATGGGCAGGCTGGGCATGGGGCGGCCTCAGAAGCGGTAGGCAAGGTCGAAGGCGATGCGCAGCTCGCGCTCGCGGTTTCCATCGTAGGGGCGGCTGATGCCGGTAATCATCGCGCCCATGTCGAGCACGTCGTTGGCGCGGTAGCGCTGGCCATAGCCCAGCGCCAGCACGCCGCCGGCGCCGTAGCCCCGCTGGCCGTAGCCGCCGGCGGCCACCGTGCCGATCTGTTCCCAGGCGGTTTCGTAGCGGCGGTACAGCGTGTGCGTGAGCCGCAGCCCCGGCAGCAGCATCAGGTCCATACGCGGGTTGTAGTAGGGCACGTCGCTGCCGCGGCTGTTGCGTTGCGCCGAGATGTCCACTTCCAGGTCGACCTTCAGGCGCGGGGCGGTGTACACGCGTTCACGGCCAGCCAGGCCGAGCGTCCAGCGGTTGTTGCCGTCGCTGAAGCGAGAAGGGGAGAGCGAAAGCGTCCATTCGCGCCGTTCGTTGGCGCGCCAGCGGACATAGCCGGTCGCCGAGTTCGAGGACACGTCGCTGGCCAGGGCGCGCAGCGGCGTCTCGCGCGACAGGATCTCGCCGGACGCGCCCACTTGCCAATGATCATCGACGTCATAGGCGGCCGACAGGCGCAGGCCGGGCTTGGCGCCGTGGCCATAATGGTGGGCGGAGGCTTCGGCCTCGACCGTCAGGTCGCGCACGCGCCACTGCGCCCCGGCCCGCAGCCAGCGGTAGTATCCGCGGCCCTCTTCGAAATTGCCGGTGGCGTAGCCGCCGCCCGCGTAGGCCCGCCAGTCGTGGTCGAGCGGCGGCGAGTACAACACCGCATCGATGCCGAAATCGCCGCTGCCGGACACCGGACTGTCCGAGGCCAGCCCGCGGTAGCCGCTGATCTGCAGTTCGGCCTTGTTGTGAATCTCCCATACGCGCGCCAGGCGCCGCGATTGCAGGTCTTCCGGCGCTCGGGCGAGGGTGTCGGCGCTCAGCGCCTCGGCCTGGCGCCATTCCTGCAGATCCAGGGCGGTGAAGCCCTGGCCGTTTTCCACGCCTATGTCGCGGGGCGATAGGGTTTCGGCCAGCTTCAGCTCGCGCTCGGACGCGCGCGGCAGCGAGCGCGCGCGGTACACCGTGGCCAGCGCGGTGCGCAGGTGGGTGTTGTTGGGCGCGTTCGCCGCCATGTCCTCGAGCCGGGCCTGGGCGGCGGGGGTGTCGTCGGCCTGCAGCGCGGCCGACGCGGCGGTCTGCAGGCTTTCCAGGTGCAGGTCGTTCGGCACGCGGGCGGCCTGCCCCTTGGGGTACAGCCAGGGGGGATAGCCTGCGCGGGTCCGGTCGATGACCGCCCCGGCCTCGTCATGCTGTTCGCTCTCGGCAAGCGCGTAGTACAGGCCCGTTTCGTTGTCCAGCCTGTCTTCCGGATCGTCCGCCTCGGCGGCCGCCCGGCGGTAGATGTCGCGTGCCCGCTCCGGTTGCCGCAGATAGAGATAGGCGGAGGCCACGTCGTTGAGCGCGTAGCGGGGCAGGGCGACGCCCTCGGCCCGCAGCGCCTCGTATTCGGCAACCAGGTCCGCCATGCGCACGCGGGCGCGCAGGGCATGCAGGCGGTCGATGCGGGCGCGCAGCACGTCGGCTTCGGCCGCCTTGCCCAGCGTCTTCCAGGCGGGGATCAGTTCGTCGTAGCGCGCAAGCGCGCGGTCGGCCAGCGCATAGCGCTCGGCCTCGCCGCGCGACGGCATGTCGGCCATGCGCACCAGTTCGGCCTGCGCGTCGGCCTCGAAGCCGCGCATCTCCGCCTCGCTGAAGAGCGACGCATGCCGGCGGGCGCGATCCAGGACCGGACCCGCCAGCCGGGCCCGCTTCAGGGCATAGATGTACTCGCGCTGCACATAAGGCGTGCCGGGCGCCAGATCATGTGCGCGGTCTGCGGCGTACAGGGATTCGAACGGCGCATTGCGGCCAGCCTGCACATAGGCGAGCGCCAGATAGGCATCCGCCTCGCGCGGCCAGCGTGCCGCCGCGATGCGGGCCTGCCGCAGCGCCGCGTCGGACTGGCCGGCATCCGCCAGCGTCATGGCTGCGCCGGCCGCAAAGGCGAGGCGGCCGGGATGGCGGCTCATCCCTTCGCGGTATTGCGCCAGCGCTTCGGGCCAGCGGCGCAGATCGCGGTACGCGCGGGCGACGGCGAGCCGGACATCCGGAGGCAATTCGCGGGGCAGGGCCAGGGCCTCGTAGGCCTGTACGGCGACACGGGGCTGGTCTGCCCAGGCGGCGATCAGGATGCGGTCGTAGGCATAGCGGTTTCCGGGGCCGGAGCCCTTGCGGGCCAGCATGGCGAGCGCGGGCTCGTAATCGCCCGCCCTTGCCCGTAGGATCAGCGCGTCATAGGCGCCATCGGCACCCGCCAGCGCGATGGCGGGGGACAATGCGGCCCACAGGATCAGGCGGCGCAAGGCGCGCTGGCGTCTTTTCGACCTTGTCGACGATGTGGCGGCCTTCGCCACGAGGGGGCCTCTCTCAAGCATCCGTTAGTGCTTCCGCAGTTGCAAATGATCGGTGTTCGCGGCCTGCCGTCCATGCGAGCGCAAGCGCCTGCGGCCGTCATGGCGGCGGCTGGTACGAACTGAGTTGTTGAGGGTGTGCGCGGCGCCCGCTGCGGGGACCTTTTGCACTCGCGCAGAGGGAGTGCGTGGCTAGTACGCGCCACGCCCGTGGGGCGTGATCGCGGCGCTTCTGCGGCGCCGTCGACGCTGGGGATTCTATGGCTTTTGCGGCCGGGCGACTGTCAAGCAGTGAAAAGCCGGGCGTCGGCGCGCAGTGGCTTGCGTGCCGCGGGATGAAGGGCGCCCTGGCAAATGAAGAGCGCCCCAGCTCGAGGTGAGTCTGGGGCGCTCCTGTCCAGCTTCGCACGCGATGGGTGTCAGACAGCCGGACGACTTCAATCTACTGCCGGGGGGCAGGCCGGGCAATAGGGGAAACCCTGGGTCTTGTGCCCGCAATCCGTCCCTTTGAGTTCGGAAGCCGTCCGCCCGGCAAGCGCTTCGCCGGGGGCATGCGTCCCGGGAGCGATCCGTCCTCCTCGGCATGTACGAATTGTGGGCGCGGCGGCCCGGGCCGACACTGCTTCTTCATCAATCGAACGGAGGCGGGTATGGAATTCTCGCGCAATTTGCCGGCAAAGCGGCAGGCAGGGCAAGGCATGACCGAGTACATCGTGGTGGTGGCCCTGGTGGCGGTGGCCGCGATCGCCGTGTACCAGTATTTCGGGCAGGTGGTGCGCTCGCAGACGGCGGCCATGGCGCGCGAACTTGCCGGCGAGGACGGCGGCGCGCAATCCCGGGCGGCACGGCAAGCCGCGCAGAAGGCTGCCGCCCAGTCCAAGGCGCGCTCGCTCAAATCGTTCACCGGCAACGCCACGGACGGCAAGTGACATGAGCGCCGCGCATATCCGCCGTTTCCATCTCCAGGAGGGCCAGGCGCTGGCGGCCGGCCTGGCGCTCGCCGCCATCGGCGGGCTGGCGCTTTTCGCTCTCCATCACCTGGGCCAGACGGCGCAGGCTCGCGCGCGGCTGACGCACGCCGCGGACGCCGCGGCATACAGCGGGGCCGTGCTGCAGGCCCGCCATCTCAATTACCTCGCCTACGCGAACCGAACACAGGTGGCGCACCAGATCGCCATGGCGCACCTGGTCACGCTTGCCGCATCGGCGCAGCAGGCGGCGACGATGCAGGCGCGGCACGGGCGCGCCCACCCGCCGGCCGGTCTTATCGCCATGCTGTTCGGGCCCTCGCTGGCGCTGGCCTACGGTTCGGCCCGCGAACAGCCGGGCGCCCTGGGCGCGCCTGGCGTCCGCTTTCGCGCTGCACGACCGCGCGGCCCAGGTGGTGGTGGAGGCCGAGGCGCGGCGCGCGCAGCTCGATCTGCCGAGGGCGCGCGAGCAGCTCGTGCGCGAGGTCATCGAAGCCAATCTCGGTCCAGGCTCCACGCATGGATCGGTGGCCCTGCACTGGCTCTCGGACGGCTGGCCCGGCTTCGTCTACGCGGCGCGGTCGCAGGTGGGCGGCTTCCTGCGCCAGACCGTTCATCGGGCCGCGGGGCGCTACGGCTTTTTGCAGCGTCGCGATTTCACCCGCCGCAACGCCTGGCCCGTGAGCTACCGCTGCCCGTTGCGCAGGCACGAGCTGCGGCGCCGCGGGTTCTCATGGCTGGACATGGACGGACGCTGGGGAGCGCTCGACACCCAGTCTTTCCATGCCTTGCGTTCCAACCGCTGGATCGGTTGTTACTACCGAGAATACGCCATGGGCTGGGGCGCCACGCAGGGCCGCAATGCCAAGCCGCCACCCGGAACGGACTACGTGGAAAACCCGCCCGCGGATTTTTCCCAAGAGGATTTCTGGCGTTGGGTGGCCCACACGACGTCGTGGGATATCTTCAGCGGCAAGACCAATCCGCTCGCGAATTCCTTCGCCATGTTCTCGGCTGCGCGCTGGAAAAGCGCCGGGCTGCCTCCCTATCGGGAGGTCCAGGCCGCGCGCCACGCCCACGCCTTGCGCTTCGCCGTGGCGCTGAAGCAGCGCAGCGGCGCGCCGTCCCCGTCCGTCGCGGCCGGCGTCCCGCACGGCATCCTCGGGCAGATACGCCTCGCGGTATCGGCGAGCGCGCCGGCGGTCACGGTCACCAGCGCCGCCGAAACCTATTTCTCGCGGCCGGGGCCGCGCAGCGACGGCAAGGACGAACTGGCTTCGCTGTTCCGGCCCTACTGGCAGGCGCGCCTGTCGGCGGTCACGCCGCGGGAAGCGGCGAGCGCAAGGAGGCTGCCATGACGGTGCCGTCCCCGCGTCTTGCCGCGCGGCAGGGCGGGCAGGCGGTGCTGGAAGCCTTGCTCGTGATGCCCCTGCTCGGCCTGTTGCTGCTGGCCGTGGCCCATGTCGGCTCGGCGCAATTCCGCTTGCTGGAAGCCGGCGAGGAGAGCCGCCATGCCGCGTTTTCCGCCGCCCGCGGCATGCCCGCCGTTCCTGGCGTGGCGCACGTCACGCCGGCGGGGCGCGGCGGCCGGCACTCGCCGCCGTCTCTCGCGTTCGAGCAAGACTGGCTGCAAGGCCCGGTGCGTTGGCACAGGGCCGTCGCCGAGCGCGCCCTGGGAGCTTGGCCGGGCGGCGGGCTTCTGCGGGTGCGGCGTGCCGCCACAGTGGTCGGCGGCACGGGTCATGCCGCGGACGACGCAAGCGGGCAACGCCGCGTGGCCGGGTCCGGCGCGGGCTGGAAACAGGCGCAATCGGCTTCGTCCGCGGCCGCGCGCGCGCTGAATCCTGTCGTCGCCCGCATGGACGGGCCCTGGGGGCGCGCGCCCTTGTCGCTGGACTGGGTGCAGGACTGGGCCGACGCCATGCCGTCCAGCCGTGTCGCGACGGCGAGGCGGCCATGAAAACCGTGCGTTTCTTGCTTCGCCCTGCTGCCGCGGGCGTCAGGGCCGCCGTTCGGCGCATTGCGGTCCGGCCTCGCCCGCTGCGCGCCTCCCGGTGCGCGGGCATGACGAGGGCCCGCATGCTGTCCCTGGCGGCGGCGGCTCGCGCCAGGCGCTGCCCATCCTTCTGCTGGCGCTCGCCGCCCCTGCCATGGCGGAGCGATCCGCCAAGCCGCTGCCTGAGTCCGGCGTCGGCCTCGGGCTGGAGCGGATCGCCTGGCCCCCGGGCACCTCACTCGCCAGCCTGGGCAAAGACTTGCGCCTGTATGGCGTGCCGGCGCAGGCGCTGGCGTTCGATGCGCCGGCGGCCGTGCCGGCAATGCTGCAAATGCTCTCGCGCAGCCAGCCGGCCCTGGCCGATCTTGCGGTAATGCCCGGGCAGGCCATTCTCTCGGGCCGGGCCGCCGATCGGCACTGGCTGGCCCTGCTGCAAGGCGCGGAGCCGGGGCGCAGCGTGGGCGTGGTGGCCGTGATTGCCGCCGAGTCCGGCCCGGATACCGTGCCTCCCGCCTGGCTGCCCACGGGCGCGCGGCTGGTGCTGGATTTTTCCCTCAAGGAAACCGGACACGACCTCACCGAGCAGATCTGGCGGCATGAGCTCGCGGCTCAGCGCGTGTCCGAGATGCTCGAAACGGGTCTGCGGCGCGCCGGCTGGCTGCCGGCGGACATTTCCGGCGATACCCAATGCTGGCGGCGGCGCGGCGCGCGCATGCAATGGCGGGTGGAGCCGCTGGACGCGGGCAGCGCGATAAGAATCAGGAGGTGGTCGCCATGATGCCGGCCTGGTTGCGGATTGCCGGCCACGGAAGCAAGGCGGGCGCCTATGTTTTGGCGCTGGCGGCCGGACTCACGGCGGCATGGGCGGTGCGAGAGCACATACGGCAACGGGTGGACGCCCTGGAGGCGCAGGCGCGCGCGCCG
>NZ_LHSJ01000121.1:0-12081 GCF_001270295.1 Achromobacter sp. DMS1
CCGATGGCAACGCCCGTGCCGACCGCGCCGACGGCAGCGCCGGCCATCGCGCCCGCGCCAAGCTGCGGCGCACCGGACACCAGGCCCGTAGCGATGCCGGGGCCGAAGATGCCCAGCGCCAGCAGCGCGAGCGAGGCAAGCATCACGACCAGCGCATGGTCGATGGAAGGCTCGTCGGGATGCACCTGGAACTCCGCGAACAGGCCCGAACCGATGCCGACGATGACGGCCAGCACCAGTACCTTGATGCCCGACGACACCACGTTGCCGAGCACCTTTTCCGCGAGGAAAGAGGTCTTGTTCCAAAGTGCGAACGGAATCAGGACGAAGCCGGCAAGCGTGGTCAGCTTGAACTCGATCAGCGTGATGAAAAGCTGGATCGCCAACACGAAGAAGCACAGGATGACGATCAGCCACGCGAGGAACATCACGACGATGGGCGTGATGTTGATGAACACCTCGGGGAATCCCGCCAGCTCGCGGATCTGATCGAGGATCGGCATCCCGGCGTCGATGCCGACCTTGGCCAGCCTGCCCGGTTGCAGGAAGTTCGCCATGCTCAAGGTCGAGCCGCTGGCCGTCAGGCCGAGGCCCGCGAACGAGCGGAACACGATACCGGCCAGCCAGTTGAAGTTGCCGATGATGTAGGCGAAGGCACCGACGTAGAGCACCTTGCGGATCAGCTTGGCGATCACGTCTTCGCCTTGGCCGATGGCATGGCTCATTGCCCAGAACAGCCCGGCCATCGTCATGTCGATGACGATCAGCGTGGCCGAGAGAAACGCTACCTCGCCATGCAACAGCCCGAAACCCGAGTCGATGTAGCGCGAGAACACATCGAGGAAGCGGTCGATGACCGAAACGTCGTTCATGGCGTGGCCTCCCGTCCAGATACGGCCACGGTTTCGCTGCCGTCGGCCGGCTCGTCGAAGCTGGGCGGGATCGGCGGCAGGTCGGCAAGCGTCTGGTACTCGCCGGGGCCGGCCTTGCCGGAGAGAAAGCGGCGCAGGTCGGCTTGCGCCACCCGCGCGCAGAACGCGCCGTCGTGCTCGCCCGCGCGGCATTGCGCGCGCAGCGCGTGCAGTCGGGCCGGGTCGGCGGCCAGCGCAGCCACCGAAGGCGGCTGGTCGCAGCCGGACAGCAGGAGCGCAGCGAAGGCGAGCATGACGGGCACGTTCTTCATGGCCGCCCCGCGTCAGTGGTTGTAGAAATCGACGGACTGCGGCGTGTACGGCGTGCCGCTGCCCAGGAAGCGCCGTGTTACCTCGCGGCCACGCTCAACCGCTGCGGCCTGTCGCGCCAGCTCCAGCGAGGCGGCCCGGTCTTGCGTGATCTGAAGCCGCTGCGACTGGATCGACTGCTTGGCCTGCAAGGCAAGCAACTGGTTCATGGCCTGCATCGCCTGCAACGCGCCTTCGGCCGATTGGCTCTTGCCCACGAGGTCGGCCAGCACGCCTTCGTCAACGCCCAGGTTCTGCGACACCTGCGCCTGCATCTGCATGGTGGTCTGCAAGCCGTTGAGCGTGTTCTTCCAACGCTCCTGCGTGTCGCGGTACATCTGGTCGCCGCTAACTGTGGCGGCGTACTGCTCCGGGTACAGGCGGGCAAACTCCCGATCCAGATTGGTCACGTCGTAGGCCAATCCTCGGGCCTGGGCGATCAGCCGCTCGGTGGTCGCCAGGTTGGCGCGCAACTGGCCGACCACACTGGACGGCAGGCTGGCAAGGTTGCGCGCCTGGTTCATCAGCATTTGCGCTTCGTTCTGAAGCTGGCGAATCTGGTTGTTGATCTGCTCCAGCGTGCGGATCGCGGTCATCGTGTTCTGCACGAGGTTGGTGGGGTCGATCACGACCCATTGCGCATGGGCAGTGGCGGTGCACAGCATGGCCGCGATGGCAGCGGCGACAAGGCGCTTCTTCATGGCAGGTTCTCCAGGGGTTGGTCAGCGAGGGAACCCGGCGCGAGGCCGGGGAACGAGGGCAGCAGGTCAGCTGCCCAATCGAGGCCGCAATGGCGCAACCAGGCGCCCGCGAAACCGGGCGTTCCGGCGTCCAGCAGCACGCGGTCTATGTCGCGCTGGTCTTGTGGCGTGGAAGCGCCCGCGAAGGCGAGCGCAGCCGGGCCCAGGTCGAGGTCGAACACACGGTTGCCGAGGCGGCTTTGGTAGTAGTAGTCGCGCTTGGGCTGCGCGGTGGCGACGATCTCGATCTGGCGCGAGTTCAACCCGAAGCCCTCGTAGATCGTGCGAATCTGCGGCTCGGTCGCCTGCGGGTTCGGCAGGAAGATGCGGCTGGCGCAGCTTTCGATGATCGCGGGCGCGATGGCCGAGTCCTTAACGTCCGCAAGCGATTGCGTGGCGAAGATGATCGAGACGTTCTTTTTACGGAGTGTCTTCAGCCATTGGCGGATGCGCGCGGCAAACAACGGGTCATCGAGGAACAGCCAAGACTCGTCAAGAATCAGCAGCGTCGGCGCTCCATCCAGCCGTTCCTCGAAGCGTGCGAACAGGTAGCGCAGCACCGCCATTACGGCGGCACGGCTTCCCATGAGTTCTTCCATCTCGAAGGCTTGGATGTCGGAGCGGCCCAGCCGGTCGTGATCGGCGTCCAACAGCTTCCCGTGCGCGCCACCCAGCACATAGGGCGCGAGTGCCTGGCGCAGTGTGTTTGATTGCAGCAGCACCGAAAGGCCGGTCATAGTGCGCTGCCCCACTGGTGCACCGGCGAGGCTTCCCAACGCCGACCAAATCGCCGCCTTTTCCTCGGGGCCGACCGTTATGCCTTCGTGTAGCAACCGGCCTTCGACCCATTCGGAGGCCCATGTGCGATAGCCCTCACGATCGATGCGGGCCAGTGGCTGGAAGGCGATGCCGCCATCTGGCCCCAGGTCGTAGTGCTCGCCACCAAGGCCCAAGATGGTCGCCCGGATCGAGCGGCCCATGTCGAACGCGAAAATGCGTGACCCTGGATAGCGCCGGAACTGCAAGGCCATCGTTGCAAGGAGCACCGATTTGCCCATACCAATCGGCCCTACCACCAGTGTGTTGCCTACGTCCCCAATGTGCGTGACCAAACGGAACGGCGTAGCGCCATCGGTGCGTGTGACGATCAGCGGCGGGCCGTCGAGGTGGTCGTTGCGCTCCTGGCCGGCCCACACCGCCGACACCGGCATCATGTGCGCCAGGTTCAGCGTCGAGACGATCGGCTGGCGCACGTTGGCGTAGGCGTTGCCGGGAAGCGAGGACAGCCACGCATCCACGGCGTTGAGCGTTTCGGGGATGGTCACAAAGCCCCGGCCCTGAATGGCGCGCTCCACCATGCGCAGCTTTTCGTCGGCCGCGGCCGGGTCGGCATCGAGCACCGTCACCGTGGCGGTGAGGTAGCCGAAGGCGACTTGATCGCTGCCCAGCTCCTGCAAGGCGGCATCGGCGTCGGCGGCCTTGTTGCTGGCGTCGGTATCGACCAGCGGGCTTTCCTGCTGGAAGATGGTTTCGCGCAGCAGCGCGATGACGTTCTTGCGCTTGGCGAACCACTGGCGGCGCAAGCGCCCCAATTCCCGTTCCGCCTCGGATTTGTCGAGGCACAGAAAGCGCGTACTCCAGCGATACGCCAATCCCAGGCGGTTGAGGTCGTCCAGAATCCCCGGCCAGGTCGAGGTCGGGAAACCGCGCACCGACAACACGCGCAGGTGCTGGTCGCCGAGCATGGGTGCAAGGCCGCCGACCAGCGGCGAGTCGGTCAGCAGCGCGTCGATGTGGAACGGCACCTCGGGCACCGCCAGCCGATAGCGCCGCGTCGATACCGTGGCGTGCAGGTAGGTCAACGTCTGGACGTCGTCCAACCATGCGATTTCCGGCATCACACCATCGAGCAAATCAAAGATGCGATCCGTCTCCGCCACGAAGGCGGTCAGGCACTCGCGCCAGTCCACGCCCTCGGTGGGCCGGTTCTCGTACAGCATTCCCGCTGCACGGGCACGCGATTCTTCGGGCGGCAGGTACACCAGCGTCAGGTGATAGCCGCTCTCGAAGTGGTTGCCCGATTCCTCGAATGCTGCGCGGCGTTCCTCATCCACCAGCCACGAAAGCGGCTCGGGGAAATCCGAGTGCGGATAGTCGGCAGCAGCGCGGCGCTCGGCCTCCACGAACAAGGCCCAGCCCGAACCCAGTCGGCGCAGCGCGTTGTTCAAGCGCGCCGACGTGGCGATCAGTTCGCCTTGCGTGGCGCTGTCGAGGTCAGGCCCGCGAAACCGCGCCGTGCGCTGGAAACTGCCGTCCTTGTTCAAGACGACACCCGGCGCGACCAGCCCGGCCCAGGGCAGCCAATCGGCAAGCAAGGCCGGGCGCTGTCGGTATTCGGCGAGGTTCAGCATGGCATCACCTCACACGTCCAGCAGCGGGCGGTGCTTGATGTGCCGGGCGAACACGGCCATGAACTGCGGATCGAGGCGCGCGCCCCATACCGCCAGCGCATGGCCGACGATCCAGAGCACAGCACCGGGAATCCAGAGTTGCAGGCCCAGCCCGACGGCAGCGGCCAGCGTGCCGTTGGCAATCGCCACGGTGCGCGGTGCGCCGCCCAACAAGATCGGCTCGGTGAGCGAGCGATGCAGCGGCACCTCGAACCCAGCCGCGAAGCTATCCGGCCCGCTCATACGACAGCTCCGCCGGAGAAGCTGAAGAACGACAGGAAGAACGAGGACGCGGCGAAGGCGATGCTCAAGCCGAACACGATCTGGATCAGCTTGCGGAAGCCGCCCGACGTGTCGCCGAACGCGAGCGCGAGGCCCGTGGCGATAATGATGATGACGGCCACGATGCGCGCCACCGGCCCTTGGATCGACTCCAAGATCGACTGCAAGGGGCCTTCCCAGGGCATCGAGGCACCGGCGGCCTGCGCAGTTCCGGCCAAGAACAGCAGCAGCGCGGCCAGCAGCAGCCCTTGCGCCGCAGGGCGGGCCAGGCTGTGCAGCCGTGCGAGGCGCAAAGCCGGATTTGCAGAAAAACGGAAAGCAGGAACGATCATCTGCGTCATGGCAGTTCTCCAGGGTGGTTGAGGGACGGGGAAGAAAGGTCGGACTGCGATGGCAGCTCGGGAAACGGCGCGTCCAGCGCGTCCGCCAGTTGGTAGCCCACGCCGTCGAAGCCAACGACGCGGGCGATGCTCTCGATACGGCGCTTGTGCCCGCGCCCCGCGATGTGGATCACCACGTCCACGGCCTCGGCGATCAGCGCACGCGGCGGGTTCACCGCCACTTCGAGAATCAGTTGCTCCATGCGCAGCAGCGCGCCCAGCGCGGAACCCGCGTGGATCGTGGCGATGCCGCCGGGGTGGCCGGTGCCCCACACCTTGATGAGATCCAGCGCCTCGGGGCCGCGCACCTCGCCAACGACGACGCGATCCGGCCGCAGGCGCATGGATGAGCGCACCAGCTCGGTCATGGACACCACGCCGGAGCGCGTGCGCAGCGGAACGTGGTCGCGGGCCGCGCATTGCAGTTCCACAGTGTCTTCGAGCACCAGCACGCGGTCGCCCGTGGCGGCTATCTCGGCCAGCAGCGCGTTCGCCAAGGTCGTCTTGCCGCTGCTGGTGGCCCCGGCGATCAGGACGTTCTGGCGCTCGCGCACGGCGCGCACCAGAAAGCCCGCCTGGGCGGCGCTCATCATTCCGTCCACGACGTACCGTTCCAGCGGGATCACGCCGATGGCGCGCTTGCGCAGCGCGAAGGCCGGCCCCGGCGCGGCGGGCGGCAAGATACCCTCGAAGCGTTCGCCGGTTTCGGGCAGCTCGGCCGATAGCAGCGGCTGGCCGCGATGCACCTCCGCGCCGACGTGGGCCGCGACCAGGCGGATGATTCGCTCGCCATCGGCCTCGGGTAGCTCCACGCCCATCGGCGCGCGGCCCGACGACAAGCGATCCACCCAAAGGGTGCGATCCGGGTTGAGCATGATTTCCACCACGTCGGGGTCTTCGAGCGCGGTGGCGATCAGCGGCCCCATTGCCGTGCGCAGCATCTGGATGCGCCGGTCGAGCGATGTGGCGCTCATGGATCGCGGAACGGCGCTCATGACGCACGCTCCTGCGCTTCGGCTGCTGCCGCTGCATCCTCCATCCGCATCGGGTTGGGGTGCAGTTCCTCCACCACGTCGCGCACGAGGCTGCGCCCGCGCAGCAGGTGGCGGCCAAGCTGCTCCACGAACTGCTCGAAGCGCGCCTTGCCCTGCGCACGGGCCGCGTCTTGGTGCGCTTCGGGAATCGGCGTGCTAACGGTCAGGTAGTACCGGATGAACAGCGCCAGCGTCTCGATGGCAATGCTCTGGTCGCGCTCCATGCGCTCGGCTTGGCGCGAGAGGCGGTCCAGGCGCTTGGCAATGGCGGCCTCGCGCTGGTCGGCGGCATCGGGCGACAACCACGATGCGAGCGCCGCCGCGACGATGGACGATTTGGACACGCCTTTCTTGGTGGCCAGCTCGTCCAGGCGCTTGGCGTGCTCCGGCTGGATAAAGAGGTTCAGGCGGTATTGACTCATAGCTCGATTCCGTCGTTGGGGTTCAGCGATGCCAGCCGGGCCGTGCGCTGCATGGCCGGATCGAGCTGGCGCGGAAGGGGAAGCGGCAGATCGTCGTCGTCATCGAGCAACCCGAGGTCGGCCACGGGAGCGGCCAGCTCGGGGTCGTAGGCGACGGCCTCGGAGAGTTCGGGCTGACGGCGCGGGCCGCCGTCGTCGGTCGACCCCAAGTTCTCCAGGCCATGGGCGAATGCCGTGGCTGGTGCGGCGGGCACGGCCGGAACCGCCAGCCCGCTCCAGTCGTCGGGTCGCTTCGGCGGCGCGTCGGCGTACCGCCCTTCCGCCAGCGTGGGCGATGGCAGCACGCGGCGCTTGAAATTGGCGTCCGCGTAGTAGCGCAGCTTCTTTGCCTTGATCGGCGCCACACTCGACACCATCACCACCGCCTCGTCGGGCGGAAGCTGCATAACTTCGCCCGGCGTCAGCAGCGGGCGCGCGGTTTCCTGGCGCGATACCATCAGGTGGCCCAGCCACGGCGCGAGCCGGTGGCCCGCATAGTTGCGCTGCGCGCGCAGCTCGGTGGCCGTGCCCAGCGTCTCGGAAATCCGCTTGGCGGTGCGCTCGTCGTTCGTGGCGAACGTCACCCGGACATGGCAGTTGTCGAGGATCGAGTGGTTCTGGCCGTAAGCCTTGTCGATCTGGTTGAGCGACTGCGCGATCAGGAAGCTGCGGATGCCGTAGCCCGCCATGAAGGCCAGCGCCGTCTCGAAGAAGTCCAGGCGCCCCAGCGCCGGGAACTCGTCCAGCATCAGCAGCAGCTTGTGGCGGCGCTTGATGCCATCGGAACCGTCGAGCGATTCAGTGAGCCGCCGTCCGATCTGGTTGAGGATCAGGCGAATGAGGGGCTTCGTCCGCGATATGTCCGAAGGCGGCACCACCAGATACAACGACACCGGATGCTCGGCCGCGATCAGGTCAGCGATACGCCAGTCGCAGCGCGAAGTAACTTCGGCCACCGTGGGATCGCGGTACAGGCCGAGGAACGACATGGCGGTGCTCAACACGCCGGAACGCTCGTTGTCCGCCTTGTTGAGGACTTCGCGCGCGGCAGATGCCACCACAGGATGCGGCGCATTGCCCAGATGCCGCGTCGTCATCATCCGATGCAGGGTCAGCTCGAATGGGCAAGCCGGGTCGGAGAGGAAGTTGGCGACGCCGCGCAGCGTCTTGTCTTCGCCGGCGTAGAGCACATGCAAGATCGCACCGACTAACAGCGCGTGGCTGGTTTTCTCCCAATGATTGCGCCGTTCCAGCGCACCTTCGGGATCGACCAGAATGTCCGCGATGTTCTGCACATCGCGCACTTCATGCGCGCCGCGCCGCACCTCCAATAGCGGGTTGTAGGCCGCCGATTTCGCATCGGTGGGGTTGAACAGCAGGCAGTGGCTGAATCGGCTGCGCCAGCCGGCGGTGATCTGCCAGTTCTCGCCCTTGATGTCGTGGATGACGGCCGACGCCGGCCAGCTCAACAAGGTGGGCACTACCAGGCCCACGCCCTTACCCGAGCGCGTGGGCGCGAAGGTCAGGACGTGCTCCGGGCCATCGTGACGCAGGTACTGGCGGTCGTGCTGGCCGAGGAACACGCCGGCCGGTTGCGTCAGGCCCGCCTTGCGAATGTCATCCGCGCTCGCCCAGCGCGCAGAGCCGTATGTGGTAACAAGGCGTGCTTGGCGCGAGCGCCAGACCGACATGGCGATGGCCACGCCCACGGCGACCATGCCGCTGGCGCCGGCAATGGCGCCGCCGATGTCGAAGACCTCCGGCGCATAGGCGCCGAAGAAGAACCACCACTCGAACAGCTTCCACGGGTAGTAGACAGGCGTGCCAAGAAGATCGAACCAGGGCGAGCCAAGGCGTACTTGATACCCAAGGGCGGCTGCTGTCCATTGTGTGGCGCCCCACACTCCGGCGATCACGATGCCGAATACCACGGCAATCTGACCGAACCGCACGTTCGTCCCTTGCATGACCTGGCCTCCGATCTCTCCTGCGCTGGTTCCTCTTGGAAGAAGCGGCACAAGGGCGTGCCGCAGGCGTCAGGTTCGGCGCCGGGTCAGTGCCGGTCAAAGACCGTTTCAAGCAGAAAGGTCGAGCAAAAAGACGGAATGAGTGAGCCAGCGAGCCAAATAAAAACGCCGCAAGCGCGGGCGCATTGCGGCGTGTCGAACGGAAAAGTGAAGGTGATGCGGCGACGGGCCAACAATCAGAACTTGGGCGGTTCCTTCGGCGGCGTGTAGGGTGTTTCGCCGTCGCCATAGAACCGCATGCGCGTGGCCTCGGTGACCCGGTTGCACAGCACGTCGCCCAGCTTGGGGCGATCCTTCTTGCATCGCTGGCGCAGGTCATTGAGCCATTTGGGGTTGGCTGCCAGTTCTTCCACCGTCGGGATGTTGGCCGCAGAATCAGCGGGGCTCTGTGGTGTCTCAGACTGGCCACACGCGGTCAACAGGGCCACGAGCAGAAACGAAATGATCTTATTTATCACGCAGGTCCCCCTGCGGGATCAGGGTTATGGCCCGCCTTGGGCCGTGGAAATTCTGGAGATTCGATGGCCTCTACGCGCTCAATGAACCGTTTCAGCTCATCCGACGGCTCGCCTCCGAGGCGCAGCAGGTAGGTTGTCAGCGGCGGCACGCGCGAGGCCAATGGTCGGGCCACCACGCCCGGTTCACGGCAGGCGGCAATGTGCGCAGCGCCCGCCAATCCGAGCGCAAAGCCAGCCGATACCAGCGCCATCATCAGATCGCATGTTGCGACCCGCTCTGCGATCAGTGGCTCCATATCCACTCGCCGCAGCACCCGATCAACATGCTTGGCATGGCCTTCGCAGACTTGCGGGTCGCACAAAACCAGCGGATAGCGCAGCAGTTCCTCCAGGGGAATCCGCTTGTGGGCCAGCAGTGGATGCCGTGCTGGCACCGCCACCATGAGCGCGTCACTCCAGGCGGGGATGGTGACGACCCCATCGCCGACCTCATCGGATTGCGCGAATCCCACGTCGTACAGATCGTCGTGCAGGCCCTTGATCTGTTGCGCCAGCGGCACCTCGAAGAGGCGGATTTCAACCTCCGGCTCTTCCTGCCGGCACAGCGCCAGCAGTGCTGGCAAGCGTGAGGGCGTGATTCCATCGGACAGTGCCACACGCAACTGGCCGTGGAAGCCATTGGCCGCTGCCTTTACGCTGTCGCGCGCCTGCTGTAAGGCGGCGAAGACGCGCGGCACATGATCCAGAAACAGCTTGCCCGCTCCGGTTAGGCGCGTGCTGCGCGTGGTACGGGCGAACAGCACCACGCCGAGTTCTTCTTCAAGTTCTTTGATGGCGCGCGACAAGGGTGACTGCTCGATATGCAGTCGCTCTGCTGCACGAGCGAAGTGCAGTTCTTCAGCTACGGCGAGAAAGCAGCGGAGGTGGCGAAACTCCATCTTGGTGCATTCTCTTCTCTTCTTGGGGCAGCCTATCCGCGCTTGTTTCCGGCGCACGCTTCTTCAAGTTTTTTTCTTCCAACGCTCATTAACCATGAACGCAGCGAGAGAAGCTCAGGATTGAGCTCCCGCATCAAATCGAGATCTACTCGCTCTGCAAGAGGACCATCTTCTAGGCTTGACGCCATGTGCGCCAAATCGGCATTGGCGGCCAGGACCTCATCTGGGAATCGGGTATAGGTGATGGGTCGACCAGCGGCCTCCGAGAAGGCTGCCTCCATCTCGCGACCTGTCACGCGATCGCTCGCAATCCTCAACGTCATCCCGGCAAATCGGGCTTTGTCCGCAAACATGGCGGCAACGATTTTCCCGATGTCCTCCACGGCAGTTAGTTGGATCGAATGATCTCGGTGGACCAGGAAAACTAGCCGCCCTTCTTCAAGGCCAAAACCAGGGCAAACTAGCATCTCCATAAAGATCATCGGGCGGACGATGGTTGCCGTGAGCGGAAGTTCGCGGATGTGTGCCTCGATACGAGGCTTGGCATCGAAGCGCGGAACACCTGTCAGTTTGTCACCAGCGCTCGCCCCCGAGGAATAGATGAAATGATCGACATGGCTCTTTTGTGCCAGATCAGCGACGCGGTTTCCGTAACGAACTTCATCTTCAGCCGACAGATTGGCTGGCATCACGCTGAAGACGCCATGCACATCCTTCATGGCCGACGCGATGACACTGGCATCTTCCAATGACCCACGCACGAGTTCAGCCCCTGCCTGCCGTAGCGCGATGGACGCGGGTTCGGATGGGTCTTGCACAAAAGCGCGAACGGGCCAATGATCCTTCAAGAGGGCTTTGGCCACCGATCCGCCTTGCCGGCCGGTGGCTCCAAAAACCAGGATTGGGCGATTCACTTCATTCATGATTCAACTCTCAAAAATGATGATCTAGTATTCTTTCCTAGATGTCTAAATTGCGAAAGACGGCACTTTTCTGAACCTAAGGCACAGAAATGAAACTCATAGACCACGCAGGATCGGACTGTCTCAACGAGAACTACGAAGGCGATCTATCCTTCCAGCCAATTCCCTTGAACGGTATCTGCACGCGACTTGGTGACAAATGGACCGCTCAGGTGATCTGGCACCTTGCCATTGCGCGTGATCGTCGGCTGCGGTTTTCTGAGATCAGGCGTCAGGTGGAAGGGATCACACAGCGCATGCTGACATTGACACTGAGAAACCTGGAACGAGATGGCTTGATAGAGCGCCACTATTTTCCTGAGGTACCTCCGCGCGTGGAGTATGAAATTACGGAGATGGGGAGAAGCATGTTGCACGCGCTGAAGGGAATCAACTTGTGGATCAGAGAGAACCTCCCGCGCGTAGAGGAATTACGTCAAAATTACGACGCCAACAAGCGTTGATATATCTTCCTAGCAAGTCTTACAAGGACAGAGGCTAGGAGAACCGTAAAACGAAATGGTCATGCTACCGACCTATCTTCCACGACATCCCGCCACCGTACACCGTCGCGGCAAGCTGCTGGCCTAACCGCTGTTCGATCACCGCCATCAGGGCACCAGGTTGAGTCGCATGCAATCATCTAGCATCGCGCAGCCTGCATCGCCGCAGGCGTGCTTTCCGCAGTATGAGCAGGCCAAGCGTCGCTTCGGCACGAATGAATCTCGTCGAGGGTGACGTCCGCCACGCTTCGGCCAGCCACTGCTGCGCCATGAAGCGGGCCTGCTTCATGGTCAGTTCCACGAACCAGCCAAGGCAGGCTTGCGGCGCTCGCCCACGTTTGTGCAGCACTGGAGCATGAACACCCGACGGCCCGCCGGAGTTATCGTGCACAGGAAGCAGCCCGGGCGAAGTGAAGTTCTTCGGCAACCGCGAAGAAGTAGCGAAGGTGACGTCCGCTTACTTTCTCCATTTTTCTCTGCACGTCATTCAGGCATCAAGTCAGTGGAACTCGTTGGGAGGAGTTGATGCCCCCATTCTTACTGGGCCGCAGAAGTAGAAACTGATGCGGCCATGGCCAGCCGCTGTTTTGGTGTGAGCCCGCCCAATGCCATATTCGGGCGTTCGT
>NZ_LHSJ01000122.1:0-12068 GCF_001270295.1 Achromobacter sp. DMS1
GCTGCTCAAGACCGGCATGGCCGCGCATTCCAGCGCCGGCGGCCCATGGCCGAAGTGGTGCTGGGCAGCACGCGCCATCTGGACGACGCGGATGCGCTGGCCATGGGCGTCTACCTGAAGTCGCTGCCCGCCGCGCAGGCCGACCGGCCGCGCGCCGCGCCGCCGGCCGCCGCGGTCATGAGCCTGGGCGGCAAGCTCTACGGCCAGCATTGCGCGCAGTGCCATCAGGACGACGGGCGCGGCAGCGGCCTGGCCTGGCCGGCGCTGTCGGGCAACCCCACGGTGACGGCGCCGCTGCCCGTCAACGCCATCCGCATGGTGCTGGACGGCGGCTTCGCGCCGGCCACCGCAGCCAATCCGCGTCCGCACGGCATGCCGCCCTTCGGGCAGCTGCTGGACGACAACGATATCGCGATGGTGGTGAGCTATATCCGCAACAGCTGGGGCAACGCCGCCGGCGCGGTGACGCCGCTGGAAGTGAAGCGGGCGCGCGACGCTTCGACGCGATAGGGGCGCGGCCCGCCGGGCTTGCCGGGCAGGCCCGCGGCGCTTGCGCCGGGAGAGGATTCCACGAACCCGCCGCGCAGCGCGAGCGGGCGCTGCGGTTACTTGCTGCTTTGCAGGATCGCCATGGCCTGGCGTTCCATGAACTCGCCCAGGGTGTCGATGCCGCGCAGCTTGAGAATGGTGTTGCGCACGGCGGCCTCGACGAGCACGGCGAGGTTGCGGCCGGCCGCAACCTGCAGCATGACCTTGCGCACCGGCAGGCCCAGCATGTCCTGGGTGATGTCCTGCAAGGGCAGGCGCTCGAACTTGTCCTGCGCGGTGGCCCGCACCAGGTGCACGATGAGCTTGAGCCGCATCTTCCGGCGCACCGAGGTCTCGCCGAAAATGGTGCGGATGTCCAGCAGGCCCAGGCCGCGCACTTCGAGCAGGTTCTGCAGCAGTTGCGGGCAGTGGCCTTCGATCATGTTGGGCGCGGTGCGCGAGAACTCCACCGCGTCGTCGGCCACCAGGCCGTGTCCGCGCGAAATGAGCTCCAGCGCCAGTTCGCTCTTGCCCAGGCCCGACTCGCCCGTGATCAGCACGCCCAGGCCGAGCACGTCGAGGAACACGCCGTGCACCGTGGTGGTGGGCGCGAGCTTCTTGCCCAGGTAGATGCGCAGCAGGTCGATGAGCTGCGCGGCCGCGACCGGCGTGGACAGCAGGGGCACCTGGTGCTGGTCGCACTGGTCGACGAGGTCTTGCGGCGGCGTCAGGCCGTCGGCGAGCAGGATGGCGGGCACGCCGCCGATCAGCAGCTCGTCCATGTGGTGCATGCGGCGGCGCAGGTCGAAGCGGGTGTAGTAGGCCAGCTCTTCCTGGCCGAACACCTGGATGCGCGAGGGGTGGATGAGGTTCAGGTGGCCGACCAGGTCGGCGGCGGCCATGCCGTCGTCGGGAATGGCGCGGTCGGCCGCGCCCTGTCCGGCAATCCAGTTGAAGGGGATTTTGTCGGCGTTGTCGTCGACGAGTTCCTGCACCGTGAGCATGGCAGCGTCTTTGCGGGGATCAGAGTTGACCGGTGGTGAGCATGCGATGCACGACGGCGGGGTCGGTCTCGGTGGCCAGCGCCTCGCGCAGCGCCTTGTTCGACATGAGCTGGGCGAGTTCGGCCAGGATGTCCAGGTGCTGCTGCGTGGCGGCCTCGGGCACCAGCAGGCACATCAGCATGGAAACGGGCTGGCCGTCGGGCGCGTCGAAGGGAATGGGCTGCGCCAGGCGGATAAACGCCGCCAGCGCCTGTTCCAGCCCTTTCACGCGGCCGTGAGGCACGGCCACGCCCTGTCCCAGCGCGGTGGACCCCAGGCGTTCCCGGGCGAACAGGCTGTCGAAGACGAGCGCGCGCGCCAGGCCATGGTTGTTCTCGAAAAGAAGGCCGGCCTGCTCGAACGCCCGTTTCTTGCTCGTGGCAAGCATGTCGAGCACGATGTTGCCGGCGGGAAGAATGCGCGACAAATGATTCATGCGGATCATTATAGGTTGATATGACGCACTGCAATATACGGAGGGTCTGTCCCCGCACAAGACCGTGGCGCAAGAGCGAAGCATAGTCGCTTCGCGCAGGCTTGTGGATGGCGGGAGGGGTTCATGGGGGCGCGCGCGGCGGGTTGGAGAGGGAAAATCCGGGAAAACCCTTTGGACATCGGGGCGTGATACGCGCGTTCGTGCGCGGCGCATGCGCCGATTCGCCGGAACCGGGCCAGGCGCAAGCCGGGCGGGACGGGTGAACAGGGGGCCGGGAAAGAAGAAAAGAAGGAAGGGAGGAAGACGGTTTGCCGATGCCCCGGCTGAACATGGAAGGTCAGCGGGACACCGGGACTCAGGCAGCAATGTTACTTACTGCATTGCCAGCGCACGTCGAGCATGCGTGAAGCGCGGTTACTGCTGGGGTGGCGTGAGTGTCGCCGCTTGCCGCTTCACGGACTCGGCCGTGTGGCTACGCACCTTGTCCTTGTGCTTGATGACCTGACGGTCGACTTTGTCTGCCAGCAAGTCGATGGCGGCGTACAGATTTTCATCCGTGGCTTCGCAATGGATGTCCTTGCCGCTCAGACGCATGGTGATTTCGGCTTTATGCCGCAGGGGCTCAACTGAGAGCATGACCTGGGTATCGATGACGTGATCGAAATGCCGCAACACTCGCGCCAGTTTGTTCATGACATATTCCCGGATGGCCGGGGTGACGTCGAGGTGACGACCGCAGATGCTCAGGTTCATAGCTTGCTCTCCTTTCTAAAGAGGAAAATGGGTGCGCAATGCGCGCGTTGAAGTCGTTAGGCGTTCTCCTTGGTTCAGTGATTCGGGTTGTGTAGTACTAGTGTATAGACTCGGGCCGATAAAACAAGCTGATCTGCCGCAAGTCCATGACACTTTTATGGATGATCCCGGGCCGTGACGAAGGGGGGCGGATGCCGCCTCGCGAGGGCGCGCGTTACATGCGGAAATGCTCGCCCAGGTAGACCCGGCGCACGGCGGGGTCGCCCACGATTTCATCCGGATGGCCGTCGGTGAGCACCTTGCCTTCGCTGATGATGTAGGCGCGGTCGCAGATGCCCAGGGTTTCACGCACGTTGTGGTCGGTGATGAGCACGCCGATGCCCCGTCCCTTGAGAAAGCGCACAATGCGCTGGATCTCGATCACGGCGATGGGGTCCACGCCGGCGAAGGGTTCGTCCAGCAGGATGAAGCGCGGGCTGGTGGCCAGCGCGCGCGCGATCTCCACGCGGCGGCGTTCGCCGCCCGACAGCGAAATGGCCGTATTGCTGCGGATATGGCCGATCTGCAGTTCTTCCAGCAGCAATTCGAGCTGTTCGTTGATCCGGGCCGTGGACAGGTTCTTGCCGTGCGCGTCGAACTGCAGTTCGAGCACGGCGCGGATATTCTGCTCCACCGTGAGGCGTCGGAACACCGAGGCGTCCTGGGGCAGGTACGACAGACCCATGCGCGCCCGCTTGTGGATGGGCATGGCCGTGATGTTGCCGTCGTCGATTTCGATGCGGCCGGCATCGGCGGGAACCAGCCCGACGATCATGTAGAAGCTGGTGGTCTTGCCCGCGCCGTTTGGCCCGAGCAATCCCACCACTTCGCCGCTGTTGACGGACAGGGACACATCCTGCACCACGGTGCGGCCGTTGTAGGTCTTGCGCAGTCCGGTGGCGCGCAGGCTGCCTTGTTTGACGCCCAGCGGCGCGGAGGTGACGGGAGACGGCACGGAGGGTTGGTTCATCGTGGCTGCAAATGGGGGTTGGGAAAGCGCGCTTAACGCCCCTTCTTGGTGGTGTTCTGGGTCGGCTGCTTGCCTTGCTGCTGCTTGGCGCGGCATTCGGCGACGAGGGCGTCCGACTTGGCGCGCGGCTCGGCCAGCGAGCGTACGCGGCCGCCGGCGGCCGCCGAATTGGGGCCGCCTTGCGCTTCGTAGGTGCCGCTTTTTTCGTTGTAGCGCACCCGCTCGCCGCGTATGGTGTCCAGCGGCTTGCCACAGACGTAGCGCACCACCACGGCCTGGCCGATCAGGTCGAACGTGCTCTTGGTGCCATCGTATTCGGCGCGCAGGCCCTTGCCCTCGATGAGTTCGAAATTCTCCGGACGCTCCTGGCGGATGGTGACGACCTTGCCCTTGTCGGCCGTCGCCGTGCCGTACTGGTTGCCGTCCTTGTCTTCGTGCATCTCGAGCGTGTCGGACGTCAGCGTCATGAGGCCGCGCGTCATGTGGACGTTTCCGGTGAAGATGCTCTGGCGCTTGACGTCGTCGTAGTGCAGCGTGTCCGACAGGATCAGCGTGCTCGGCTCCTCGGCCGGCGCGGCGGGCTTCTTGGCGTCCGCGGCGCAAGCGGGCGCGAGCGCCGCCGCCGTCAGCAGGGCGGCCGCCATCAGGCGCGCCGTCGGGGCGAGGACAATCCGGAGATCGGTCATGGTTTCTTCTGGTCAGTGTTGTGGGCGGGAATCTCGGTCTCGCGGCGCTTGCGGGTTTCGTCGCCCGAGATCTCCACGTCGGTGGAGGAGGAAACCTGCAGTTGGCGGGTCTTGTTGTTGTAGCGCATGCCGGTGCCGTTCATCCGCGAGCGGCCTTTCAGGACCTGGGCGGCAGGTCGGTGTAGACCAGGTCTTCGTCCGGCAGCAGGATGAGCTGCTGGCTGCGCACGTCCAGCACGTCGTTGTTGGCGTCGGGCTGGCGGTGCACGTGGGCGTCGCCGTTCATGACGATGCGCTTGCCGCCTTCTTCCATGACGCGGTCTTGGAGACCGCCACGGTGATGGGGCTGTCTTCGCGCTGGCCGACCGCGCGCGGCGTGGTGATGTGGTAGGAGTCGTCGTCCGGGAAATGTTCGGCGTAGACGCCTTCCAGGCGGTTGATGGGCTTGCCGGTGGGGTCGGTGCGCAGCATGACGAAATCGCGCGACCAGGCGTCGATTTCGTGGGTGATGCGGCGCGGCGGGTCGACCTGCACGGCGCGTTGGGCGTAATCGGCCGCCCACCAGCTGCACAGGACGAGCACCAGCAGCAGGAACAGCGCGATGAGGGAGGGCAGGCGGTCTTTCATGGGCAGGGGAACTCGGTGGGGCGCGTCACTGGATGGCGCCCGGGCCGAGCACGCCAGGCGCGGCCAGCAGCGCGCCCAGCCGGCCTTGCGACGCCAGCAGCAGGTCGCAGCACTCGCGCACCGCGCCGCTGCCGCCGGGCTGGCTGGCCACCCAGTGCGCCGCCTGGCTGACGTAGCCCGGGGCGTTGGGCACGCTGGCGGCGAAGCCCGCGCGCTGCATCGCCGGCAGGTCGATGATGTCATCGCCCATATAGCCGGTCTGGTCGAGTTGGACCGACGAACGCTGCGCAAGTTCGGCCAGCGCCGCGCCCTTGTCGCGCACGCCCTGTATCACCTCGGCGATGCCCAGCTCGGCGGCGCGGCGCGCCACGATGGGGCCGGATCGGCCCGTCATGAGCGCGACCTTGAAACCGCCTTCCAGGAGCAGGCGCAGACCGTGGCCGTCCAGCACGTGGAAGCGCTTCTGCACTTCGCCGTTGTCGCCGTAGTAGAGGCTGCCGTCGGTCAGCACGCCGTCCACGTCGAACACCATCAGGCGCACGGCCGCGGCGCGTTCGCGCACGGCGGGCGCGATCCGCGCGAGGACCAGGGCCTCGGCGGGGTGGGGCACGGAGCGGGGGAGATTCATTGTCATACCACCTTTGCGGCCATCAGGTCGTGCATGTGCAGCGCGCCGAGCAGCTTGCCGTCGCGGTCCACCACGAGCATGTGATTGAGCCTTTGTTCGTCCATTTGCTGGGCGGCCTCGACCGCCAGCGCATCGGGGTTGATGGTGCGCGGAGAGCGGGTCATGCCGGCGTCCACCTGCAGGCTGCGGATGTCGCCGTGGCGCGCGATCAGGCGGCGCAGGTCGCCGTCGGTGAAGATGCCCAGCGGCTGCTGCCGGGGATCGGTGACCACCGTCATGCCCATGCCCTTGGCCGACATGACCTCCAGGGCGCGGGAAACGGGCGTGCCCGCCGTGACAATGGGCAGGGCGTCGCCCTTGCGCATGACGTCGCGGACGTGGGTGAGCAGCCGGCGGCCCAGCGCGCCGCCCGGATGCGAGCGGGCGAAGTCCTGCGGACTGAAGCCGCGCGCCTCGAGGCACGCCACGGCCAGCGCGTCGCCCAGGGCCAGCGCGGCGGTGGTGCTGGCCGTGGGGGCCAGGTTCAGCGGGCAGGCCTCCTGGGCCACGCTGGCGTCCAGGTGGATGTCGGCCAGCCGCGCCAGCTCGGATTGCGGATTGCCGGTAATGGCCACCAGCCCGGCGCCCATGCGGCGCACCACGGGCAGCACGGTCAGCAGTTCCTGGCCCGTGCCGGAATAGGAAATGGCGATCAGCACGTCGTCGCGGGTAATCATGCCCAGGTCGCCGTGCACCGCCTCGGCTGCGTGCATGAAGAAGGCCGGCGTGCCCGTCGAGGCCAGCGTGGCGGCGATCTTGCGCGCGATGTGGCCGGTCTTGCCGATGCCGCTGACCACCACCCGGCCGCGGCATGCGAGCAGCATGTCCACGACACGGGCGAAACGCTCGTCCAGCCGGGCGGCGAGGTCGTGCAGGCCCTGGCTTTCGATTTGCAGCGTTCTGCGCGCAGATGCCAGCGCGGTCTCGGAAGTTATGGTGGGATGGTCGGTCATGGCGGGATTTTAATATCAGGCGGCGGGTTTGCCCCCGCCTGGGGGGTATGGCATGCTGGCGGCTCTTTTGCCGCCCGTCTTAATTCACACGTTCAGGTCCGATCCATGTCCCGCATTCCCAGCCCCGTTCTTGGTACGCCGCTTTCTCCCCTGGCCACCCGCGTCATGCTGCTCGGCGCGGGCGAATTGGGCAAGGAGGTCGCCATCGCCCTGCAGCGGCTGGGAGTGGAAGTCATCGCGGTGGACCGCTACGCGGACGCGCCCGGCCACCAGGTTGCGCACCGCGCGCACGTGGTGCCCATGACCGACGCCGAGGCCCTGCGCAAAATCATCGAGCAGGAGCGGCCGCACGTCATTGTCCCTGAAATCGAGGCCATTGCCACCGACCTGCTGGTCGAGCTGGAGGCCGCGGGCGCGGCGCGCGTGACGCCCACCGCCCGCGCCGCCCATCTCACCATGAATCGCGAAGGCATCCGCCGCCTGGCCGCCGAAACCCTGGGCCTGCCCACCTCGCCCTATCGGTTCGTCGATTCCGAGGAGGCGTTGCGCGAGGCCATCGACGGGGGCGTCGGCTATCCCTGCGTGCTCAAGCCGGTCATGTCGTCCTCGGGCAAGGGCCAGTCGGTGCTCAAGAGCGCCGACGACATTCCGGCCGCCTGGCGCTACTGCCAGGAGGGCGGCCGCGTGGGCAAGGGGCGGGCCATCGTTGAGGGCTTCGTGCGCTTCGACTACGAAATCACCCTGCTCACCGTGCGCGCCCGCGGCGCCGACGGCCAGATCGAAACCCGCTATTGCGAGCCCATCGGCCACAAGCAGGTGGACGGCGATTATGTCGAAAGCTGGCAGCCGCACCCCATGTCGCCCGCGGCCCTGGAGCGGGCGCGCGAGATCGCGCTGGCGGTCACTTCCAACCTGGGCGGCCTGGGCATTTTCGGCGTGGAGCTTTTCGTGGCGGGCGACGACGTGTGGTTCTCGGAGGTCAGCCCGCGTCCGCACGATACGGGCATGGTCACCATGATTACCCAGGCGCAGAGCGAGTTCGAGCTGCATGCGCGCGCGCTGCTGGGCCTGCCGGTCGATACCCGGCTGCGCCAGCCGGGCGCCAGCTGCGTCATCTACGGCGGCGTGGATGCCGGCGCGGTCGGCTTCCACAACGTGGCCGAGGCCCTGGCCGAGCCTGGCACCGATATCCGCCTGTTCGGCAAGCCCGAATCCTACGTGAAGCGCCGCATGGGCGTGGGACTGGCGGTGGCCGACGACGTGGCCGAGGCGCGCGCCAAGGCCAAGCGGGTGTCGGCCGCGGTGTCGGTCAAGGCCGGTTGACCCCATTCCGGCGGCCGGCGGGACCGCATCCGGATTTCTCGGGAAACGGGCGCCATGGCGCCCGTTTTTTTTTCGCCATCGGAAGGCTGCCCGGGGGCGGCGCGCTTTTTTCTTGCGCCAGATCAATAAAGCCGCGAATCGGGGACATAAAGCCGGGTCCGGCCCGCCGCCCGGCCGATACACTGCGCGCCGTCGCATGCCCATTTTCGCGGAATGGATTTGCGCTTCATCACAGTTTGTTCGATAATTTCAAAAAAAACTAGAACCAGCGTAACTAAAATTGTCAGAACGGCCCTGCGGGGCCATCGCACAGGCGGTCATGGAACTTTCACCTCAAAACGAGCGTTTCGTCCTGCACTTCGGCGAAATGGGCAGCCGATGGGGGGTGAACCGGACCGTCGGCCAGATCTATGCGCTGCTGTTCCTGTCGCCCACACCGCTCAACGCGGACGACATCGCCGAGACCCTGGGCTTTTCCCGTTCCAACGTCAGCCTGGGCCTCAAGGAGCTGCAATCGTGGCGGCTCGTGCGGCTGATGCACCAGGTGGGCGACCGCCGCGACTATTTCGAGACGCCCAAGGACGTGTGGGAAATCTTCCGCATCCTGATGGAAGAAAAGCGCAAGCGCGAAGTCGATCCCACCCTGACGCTGCTGCGCGATTCGCTGCTCGAGCCGGCCAAGGCGCCGGGCGATAGCTACGCGCAACAGCGCATGACCGAAATGCTGGAGCTCATCGAACTGTCTACCGGATGGTTCGATGAGGTTCAGCGTCTGCCGCCCGAAACCCTGCAGAGCCTGATGAAGCTCGGCTCGAAAGTGCAGAAGGTGCTGGGTTTCGCCGGCAAACTCCGGGGCAAGAGCTGATCCGCCCCAATTTTTCAGGAAACCTCTATGAAGTTGTATCCAACGCCCGTATCATGGCGCGAGAGACGGCCTGGGAACCACGCCGGTTGCTGCGGCATCTCGAATCCTTGGGAGCGCAACAATGATTGATCTCGACGTCGTCAACCTGTCGCGATTCCAGTTTGCCGCGACGGCGCTTTATCACTTTCTCTTCGTTCCCCTCACGCTCGGCCTCTCTTTCATCCTGGCCATCATGGAGAGCGTGTACGTCATGACCGGCCGCCAGATCTGGAAGCGCATGACCATGTTCTGGGGCACGCTCTTCGGCATCAACTTCGCGCTGGGCGTGGCCACGGGCGTGGTCATGGAGTTCCAGTTCGGCATGAACTGGTCGTACTACAGCCACTACGTGGGCGACATCTTCGGCGCGCCGCTCGCGCTCGAAGGGCTGATGGCCTTCTTCCTGGAAGCCACCTTCGTCGGCCTGTTCTTTTTCGGCTGGAATCGCATGTCCAAGGTGAGCCACCTGGTCGTGACCTGGCTGGTGGCCTTCGGCACCAACCTGTCCGCGCTGTGGATCCTCATCGCCAACGGCTGGATGCAGAACCCGGTGGGCGCGGTGTTCAACCCCGACACCATGCGCATGGAGATGACCGACTTCGCTTCGGTGCTCTTCAATCCCGTGGCCCAGGCCAAGTTCGTGCACACGGTGAGCGCGGGCTATGTGGCCGGCGCCATGTTCGTGATGTCCATCAGCGCCTGGTACCTGCTGCGCGGCCGCCATACCGACCTGGCCAAGCGCTCCATGGCCGTCGCCGCCAGCTTCGGCCTGGCCTCGGCGCTGTCGGTGGTGGT
The DNA here is from genome assembly GCF_001270295.1 of Achromobacter sp. DMS1. NCBI lineage: Bacteria > Pseudomonadati > Pseudomonadota > Betaproteobacteria > Burkholderiales > Alcaligenaceae > Achromobacter > Achromobacter sp. DMS1. The sequence goes on from NZ_LHSJ01000122.1 coordinate 9,725, forward strand.
GCTGGGCGACGAAAGCGGCTACCTCACCACCGAGCACCAGAAGATGAAGATCGCCGCCATGGAGTCCATGTGGCACACCGAGCCGGCGCCGGCGGACTTCAACCTCATCGCCATTCCCAACCAGGCGGAGCGCAAGAACGACTTCGCGATCCAGATCCCGTACGTGATGGGGATCATCGGCACGCGCTCGCTCACCACGCCGCTGCTGGGCATCGACGACCTGGTCCTGCGCGCCGAGAACCGCATCCGCGACGGCATGGTGGCCTACGAGGCCCTGCAGAAGATCCGCGCCAATCCCAAGGACACCGACGCGCGCATGACCTTCGACAAGACCTGGCCCGACCTGGGCTACGCGCTGCTGGTCAAGCGCTACCAGTCCGACATGAGCAAGGTCACCGAAGAAGACATCAAGAAGGCCGCCTGGGACACCGTGCCCAACGTGGCGCCGCTCTTCTGGACCTTCCGCGTCATGGTGGCGGTGGGCATGTACCTCATCCTGTTCTTCGCCGTGGCGTTCTGGCTGGCCTCGCGCGGCCGCCTCGACAGCCGGCCTGGCCTGCTCAAGGTCGCCCTGTGGAGCCTGCCGCTGCCCTGGGTCGCCATCGAATGCGGCTGGTTCGTGGCCGAGTACGGCCGCCAGCCCTGGGTCATCGAAGGCGTGCTGCCCACCTACTACGCGGCGTCGGGCCTGACCATTCTGGACCTCGCCATCAGCCTGGCGATCTTCCTGGTGCTCTACACCGCGCTGTTGATCATCGGCGTGAAGGTCATGCTGCATGCCGTGCGCAAGGGCCCCGCGTCCGATGCGCCGCCGCCGGCCGAAGCCGCGGCCGATCCCGTGCACGCCGCCGTGCGCGCCTGATGGAGAGATAGCAGATGGATACCCTTATTCCTTTGGACTACGCGACACTGCGCGTGATCTGGTGGGTGCTGCTGGGCGCGCTGCTCATCGGTTTCGCCATCATGGACGGTTTTGACCTCGGCGTGGCGGCCCTGCTGCCCGTGGTGGCCCGGACCGACACCGAACGCCGCATCGTCATCAACGTGGTGGGGCCGGTCTGGGAAGGCAACCAGGTCTGGCTGATTACCGCGGGCGGCGCCATTTTCGCCGCCTGGCCGCTGCTGTACGCCGCCTCGTTCTCGGGCTTCTACCTGGCGATGATGCTGGTGCTGATCGCGCTCATCCTGCGTCCGGTGGGCTTCAAGTACCGCAGCAAGATGGAAGGCACGCGCTGGCGCAGCCGCTGGGACGCCGTGCTCTGTTTCTCGGGCGTGGTGGCCTCGCTGGTGTTCGGCGTGGCCATGGGCAACGTCATCCTGGGCGTGCCCTTCACCTTCGAGAGCGGAACGCTGCGGCCCATGTACGAAGGCCATTTCTACCAGCTCTTCGCGCCCTTCGCGCTGCTGGCGGGCGTGCTGAGCGTGGTGATGCTGGCCATGCACGGCGCGGTGCTGCTGGCCTGGCGCACCGACGATCCCGTGTCCTCGCGCGCGCGCGCCTGGGGCCGCCTGTGCGCCCTGCTGACCATCGTGCTGTTCGTCGCGGGCGGCTTCTGGGTGGCGGGCGGCATCGGCGGCCACGTCATCACCAGCCCGGTCGACATGGCCGCGCCTTCCGACCCGCTGCTCAAGACCGTGAGCGTGCAAACCGGCGCCTGGATGGCCAACTACGCCAAGTGGCCGTGGATGTGGGTCGCGCCGGCGCTGGGCGTGGGCGGGGCGGTGCTCGTGCTGCTGTTCCTGAGCCTGCGCGCCAACGTGTTGTCGTTCCTGGCCTCGTCGGCGTCGATCGCGGGCGTCATCCTGACGGTGGGCTTCTCGCTCTTTCCGTTCATCATGCCGTCCTCGACCAATCCGCGGGCCGGCCTGACGATCTGGGACGGCTCGTCCAGCCACATGACGCTGTGGATCATGGTGATCGCCGTCGTCATCTTCCTGCCCATTGTCACGGCCTACACGGCATGGGTTTACCGCGTGATGCGCGGCAAGGTCACCCATGCGTCCGTCGATGGCACGCCCAACTCGTACTAAGGAGCTTCCACCATGTGGTATTTCTCGTGGATTCTGGGCCTGGGCCTGGCGTGCGCGTTCGCCATTCTGAACGCAATGTGGTTCGAGCTGCGCGAGGGCCATGCGCATGACCCGCGCGTGAACAGCGACGCGGCGTGAGCAACGGCGCCAGCAGCCTGGAGCACGATCCCTCCGCGGCCCTGAACAAGCCCACGCGCGAACAGTCGCGCTGGCTCAGGGCGCTCGCCGGGGTTGCCAGGCTGCCCCTGTTGATCGCCAGCGGCGCGCCGCTGCTCGGGGGGCGTCCTGCTCGTGGCGCAGGCCTGGCTGCTGT
>NZ_LHSJ01000123.1:0-12038 GCF_001270295.1 Achromobacter sp. DMS1
CTGGCCGGGCTGGCGCGCCATCGTGGCCCGCCATGCCGGCCACATGGCCGAGGCCGCGCAGATTCTCGAAGAAGTGGCGCGCGGCGATTTCGCCGGGCTGGACCCCGCGCCCGACGGACGGTCGTTCTCGCTGGCCGCCTGGCGCCGTCTTTCCGCGCCGCGCCAGGCGCAAGTGCTGCGCTACTGGTTCGGGCTGTGCGGGGCGCGCATGCCCACCGACGCCCGCATGCGCGACCTGCTGCGCCAGTTGCGCGGCCTGCACAGCCTGGGCCACGACCGCCAGCTGCGGGTGGAGCAGGCCGGCCATGCGGTGCGCTGCCACCGGGGGCGCGTATGGATGGAACCGCGGCCGTCCCGGGCCGTGCGCCCCACGGACGAAAAATAGCCGGCGCTGCGCAATTTTTTACCGCCGCGTTAGAATATGTGGCTTTGCCCGTCAATACTTCTTGCGGCGGGTTCCCCAGCCAGAGTACGAGATGTCCCTGATCGTTCACAAATATGGCGGTACCTCGATGGGCTCGATCGAGCGCATCAAGAACGTGGCGCGCCGCGTCGCGAAGTGGCACGCCGCCGGCCACCAGGTTGTCGTGGTGCCCTCGGCCATGGCAGGCGAAACCAACCGCCTGCTCGGTCTGGCGCGCGAGATTACCCCCCAGCCCGACGGACGCGAGCTCGACATGATCGCCGCCACCGGCGAACAGGCCAGCAGCGGCCTGCTCGCCATCGCGCTGCAGGCCGAGGGCGTGCCGGCGCGCAGCTATGCCGGCTGGCAGGTTCCCGTGCGCACCGACTCCGCCTACACCAAGGCCCGCATTTCCTCCATCGACGATGCGCGCATCCGCGCCGACCTGGACGCCGGCCGCGTGGTCATCGTGACGGGCTTCCAGGGCGTGGACGACGGCGGCAACATCACCACCCTGGGCCGCGGCGGCTCCGACACCTCGGCCGTGGCCGTGGCGGCCGCCATCAAGGCCGACGAATGCCTGATCTACACGGACGTCGACGGGGTCTACACCACCGATCCGCGCGTGGTGCCCGAAGCCCGCCGCATGTCCGTCGTTTCCTTCGAGGAAATGCTCGAAATGGCTTCGCTGGGTTCCAAGGTGCTGCAGATCCGTTCGGTGGAATTCGCCGGCAAATACCGTGTGCCGACGCGGGTGCTGTCCTCGCTGACCGACCCGCTCATCCCGCTCGAAGAAGAAATGCGTTCGGGCACGCTGATTACTTTTGAGGAAGACGAAAAAATGGAAGCCGCCGTTGTCTCCGGCATCGCCTTCAGCCGCGACGAAGCCAAAATCACCCTGCTGGCCGTGCCGGACAAGCCCGGCATCGCCTTCTCCATCCTGGGCCCCGTCGCCGCCGCCAACATCGACGTCGACATGATCGTGCAGAACCAGTCTGTGGCCGGCACCACCGACTTCTCCTTCACCGTGAACCGCAACGAGTTCGCGCGCACGGTCGACCTGCTCAAGCGCGAAGTCGTGCCCGCCGTGGGCGCGCGCGAGCTGGTCACCGACGAAAAGGTCGCCAAGGTGTCCATCGTCGGCATCGGCATGCGCTCGCACGTGGGCGTGGCCAGCCTGATGTTCCAGACGCTCTCGGAAGAGGGCATCAACATCCAGATGATCAGCACCAGCGAGATCAAGACGTCCGTCATCATCGACGACAAGTACATGGAGCTGGGCGTGCGCGCCCTGCACAAGGCGTTCGGCCTGGACCAGGTGCCCGCGCCCAAGGAATGACGGGCCTCTGCGGGTTTTTTGCCCGGCGGCCCGCATATGGGGCCACAAGCAAAAAATTCTGCTAGAATCTCGAATTCTTCGGAGACGTGCCCGAGAGGCTGAAGGGGCTCCCCTGCTAAGGGAGTATGTGGCCAAAAACTGCATCGTGGGTTCGAATCCCACCGTCTCCGCCAAATACGGATGCCGCGTTGAACCGCGATGTCTCAAAACCCGCAGCAGCTAACGCTCTGCGGGTTTTTCTTTGCCTCACGTTGTCCCCGCTCCTTCCTGGATAACTCACCATATCGGCCGGTACTCTTGCAGGCGCTTCGGGGGAACCCGCTCACATTCCTGGAAAGTGCCTGCGGAGCTGGCGCGGGCCGGGTAGCGCCCAGGACAGCCTGTCCGTTCATCGCAAGCCCTGCCCGCGCGTGCCCGGCGCAGGATGGACCTTGCGCGGAAAGCGGCGCCCTGTCATTGCGCCGCGGGCTCGCCGGATGACGGCCGGCATCGAACGGCCTTAAGACGAGAGACTCAAGAACCAGAGACTCAAGAACCAGAGACTCAAGAACCAGAGACTCAAGGCTCTGGCGGTATGACCGATTGCTGTCCGCAGGCTGTACGCGGGAGAAGGGCGCGGCTTTTGACCAGTTGCGGAGTTGGTGAAATACCGCTATGATTCAAGGCTTGCTTTTTCAAGCGCCCGTAGCTCAGCTGGATAGAGTACCTGGCTACGAACCAGGGGGTCGTAGGTTCGAATCCTGCCGGGCGCGCCATTTCTTTTGATGTGGCTGAAAAACAAGAAATCAGGAAAGCAGAGCAGGCGGCGCCGGTTCGATCGAATGATGAATCGAATCACCCGAATCAAATCGGTGCACAGCCGGAAATGCCTGATTGATTATGCAGCAACGATGGCATGATTATTTTTCTGATATAATTTTGCCTCTTTGCCGGAGCGCCCGTAGCTCAGCTGGATAGAGTACCTGGCTACGAACCAGGGGGTCGTAGGTTCGAATCCTGCCGGGCGCGCCACATAAGCAAAGAGCAAAAGAAAAGCAAAACCAGACGAGCAAGCAGAAGAAAAACAAGCGCGAGAATAAGCTTGCGAAGCAAGCTGAAAATTAAGCTGCAAGACGAGCCGAGGGAATCCCGCGGCAAAATCGAAAAAGGCCTTTGATTGCGTATCGAAGGCCTTTTTGTTTTGCGCGAGACTGATGCGGTTGCCGCGCCGCGGCTTCGCGGCTCTGCGCAACCGCGCCTGCCAGCCTGCCAATGGCTAACCCTTAGCGAGAGGGCGCGTGGGCCGGCGGCGGTTCGGGTTCGTCGCAGGGCGTTTCGTCCAGCCCCCAGTCGCCCACGGTGTACCAGTCCTCGCCCAGCAGCTCGGCCGGGTGCATGGTGCGGCCCGAGCCGTTTCCGCAGGCGAGGGATTCGGTAGGACAGTAGCGGTCGCAGCCCCAGCAGATGCGTTCGGGGTGTTTGGGATGCAGTGGGAATTTCTTGGCCATTTCGGCGATCCAGGATTGCGCGCGCCCGGCTCGCGCGGAAATCTCCGGCCGTCGGCCGAAGTCATGTCATGCGGCGGGGCTGGTTCCAGCGTAACCACGGATGGGCCGCGGGCCTTTGATCTCGCGCAAGCTCCGGCGCGCCCGTCCTGTCTGATTTGCCCGTTGGCGCGCGGACATGGTATAAACACGCCTCTTTAGCGCGCCCGTAGCTCAGCTGGATAGAGTACCTGGCTACGAACCAGGGGGTCGTAGGTTCGAATCCTGCCGGGCGCGCCACCCCTCTTTCCGCCTGCATATCCCTGTTCCGCAGGCGAGCCTGGCGCGTCGATGCGCCCGCCGCGTCATCAATGGGCTGTGCCCGGCAGGCAGCCCCGCACTGGCCAACCCCGTAACAGCAAGCCCCGGCCGGCAAGCCCGGCCGGCAACCTCGACGGGCAATCCCGATCGGCAGCCGCGAGCGTCGTTCCCGCATGTCCATGCCGCGACGTTTCCCGGCCGGCCAGGCTGGCGCGCGGTCAGACGACCCGGCGGTCGAGCGCGGTGAGCGACGTGCCGCTCTTGAGCAGTTGGTAGACCTGGCCGCCCAGCCAGGCCACTTTCTCGCCGGAACTGGTGCGGCAGTAGCAATGGGTGCTGGGATCGAAACGGGACGTGCCCAGCGCGGAATAGGCGTCGGGGTCTGCCACAAAACGCTCGATGCGGTAGAGCGTGCCGTCGGGGGCGGTTGCCAGTACATCCGTCAGTCGTCTTGCGGTTCCGTGCATTCCTGCTACCTCCACGTCGGGTTCATGGGAGAGGAAGAAAGCCCGCCCGCGGGCTGGAGGGAAAAGGTTCCAGCCGCGGGGGCGGGGCGTCAGCGATGCTCGCCCAGTTGGGAGTCATCGAGCTGCTCGGGCGCGACGCCAAGCGCGTGTGAAACGCGTTCCAGCACGGAGGGCCGCGGCTGCGGCCGGGGACGCTCCAGGTCGACGTAGATCGAATGATCCACGCCCAGCCGGGCCGCCATTTCCTGCGTGCTGATGTTGAGATGTTCCCGCCATGCGCGGATCAGGCTCCAGTCGTTGCCGGTCTTGAGACTCAGCACCGCCCGCGGAAGCCCGCGCGCCAGCGGGGTGTCGCGCCGGCGCGCGGGCGCGTCCCTGCGCGGCGCCATGCTGTTGCGCACTTCACGCTGCCGGGGGCCCGGCGCGGCGTCGGCCGTGTAGATCGCGTTGCCGCGCACCTGGCGATACTGGTTGCCGCCGATCCAGCATAGCGGCTCGCCGTTGTCGAGCCGGCATTCGCAGTCCAGGTGCAGATTGCTGGACGTGCTTTCCAGCTTGGCAATGGTTTCCCGCGTCGTGGCGTGGCGGATCACACGGTGCAGCACACCGTCGGCCGAGCGCACGAAAACGTCGGGCAGTCTCCAGGAAAACGTGATGATAGGCCTCCGTGCCAGATTTTTCCGCCAATGTAGCCGCGCGCGGGCCAGCTGGGATTTGGGGTTTCCCCGCGCCTCGATGCGCCCCCGGTTTTCAGCCGGAATGTCGCAGCCCCGACGCCCGCAGCAGCGCGGGCAGCAGCGTCGCCGCCGGGCCGTGCAGATTGTGGTGGGCGCGCGCATCGAGCGGGGTGGCGGCCGGGTTCACCTGCGCGACCACGGCGCCCTTGGACAGCGCCAGCAGGGGCAGTTCCGCGGCCGGATACACCAGCGCTGACGTGCCCACGCTCAGCAGCAGGTCGCAGCGCTCGGCCGCGCCGCGCGCTTCTTGCCAGGCCCGCGCCGGCAGGCTTTCGCCGAACCACACCACGCCCGGCCGCACCGGCGCGCCGCAGCGCCGCAAGCCGGCGGCATGATGCGTCTGCCCTCGCCGGGGTCTTCCGGCGGGTCCGCTTCCGGGCGCCAGGGCTGGCCGCAGGCCGAGCATCGCGGCGCGTGCAGGCTGCCGTGCAGGTGCAGCACGCCGGCGCTGCCGGCGCGCTCGTGCAGGTCATCCACGTTCTGCGTGACGACCGTTACCTCGGCGCCGCGCCGGGCCAGTTCGGCGATGGCCAGGTGCGCGGGATTGGGCCGGGCGCGCAGCGACTGGGCGCGGCGCCATTCGTACCAGCCCCAGACCACGTCGGGGTGGGCGCGAAAGGCTTCAGGGGTGGCGAGCGCCTGCGCGTCGAAGCGCGACCACAGCCCCGTGAGCGCGTCGCGGAATGTCGCGATGCCGCTTTCGGCCGATACCCCGGCGCCCGTGAAGACAACGATGCGCCGCGCTTCGCGCAGCGCGCGGGCAAGCGCCGGGGGAATGTCCTGATGCGTAGTTGTCATTTCCTGCCTTGTCGTGCGTGCGATACGCTGCACGGACGGCTGGCGGCTGTCAAGCGGCGTCGCGCGGCGCGCTGCGGTCGGTGCCGGCGTCGAGGGGGAGGCGGATATCCCGGATCGTGGCCGGCCCGTCTTTCATGTAGGATTTTTCATCGCTTCCTTACCTTGATTGCCGCGCATCGACCGCGGCCCGGAGACCCAGCATGCCCGAGACGCCCGCCGGCCTGGAGCGGCTGCGCCGCTTTATTGCCGAGGCCACGCGATTGGCAACGCCCGAAGGGCTGGCGCAAAGCCCGCGCCTGGAGGCGGCGCTGGCCGAGCTGGTCAGCCACGACGACTGGCTGCCGCCCGCCTGTGCCCAGCCGCATCCGCAGTATTACCAGCAATATCTCCTGCATTGCGATCCGCTCGAGCGTTTCTGCGTGGTGAGCTTCGTCTGGGGGCCGGGCCAGTCCACACCCGTGCACGACCATGAGGTATGGGGCTACGTGGGCATGCTGCGCGGCGCGGAGATCGACCAGCGCTATGCGCGCCTGCCGGACGGCCGCGTTGCGCCGCGGGGCGAGCCCGCGACCCTGCGCCCCGGCCAGGTGGCGCGCCTGTCGCCGCAGGAGGGCGACATCCATCGCGTTTCCAACGCGCACGCCGACCGCGTTTCGATCAGCGTGCACATGTACGGCGGCAATATCGGCGCGGTGGCGCGCCACGTATACGACCCGGCCACCGGCCAGGCCAAACCCTTCGTGTCGGGCTATTCGTCCGCCCAACTGCCCAATCTCTGGGACCGCTCGGAAGCGGTGCGCGCCGCGCTGCGCTGATCCCGCGCCGCAAGCCCGGAAGCAGGGCGGCTATCGCGGGGGCCGCGGTCATGCTATGTTCATGTCCTAAATATTGGGAAACATGCAAACATGGACAAAACCCTGCTCAAGGGCCTGATGGTGCTCGAAGCGGTGACGGACGTGGACAATCCGCCGCGCACTATCGACGCGCTGGCCGCGCGCGTGGGACTCACCCGGAGCAACACGCACCGCACCTTGCAGACGCTGATCCATGCCGGCTACGTGGTCAAGGACGAGGAAGGCGGCGGCTATCGCGGCGCCATCCGGCTGTTCGAACTGGCCGCCCGGCAACTGGCCCAGCTCGACGTGCGCAAGCTGGCCGCGCCGCATATGCGGGCGCTGGCCGACCTGACCGGCGAAACCGTGCACCTGTCGGTACTGGACGGTTTCGACGTGGTGTACGTGGACAAGATCGACAGCCCGCAGCCCATCCGCGCCTATTCGATGATAGGCGGCCGCGCGCCGGCCTATGCCGTGGCCACGGGCAAGGCCCTGCTGGCCTACCAGCCGGAGGGCTATGTGGACCGCTACGAAGACCAGCTCGTGCGCCACACGCCCGCCACGCTGGTTTCGCTGCCGCTGCTCAAGGAAGAGCTGCGCAAGATCGCGCGGGCCGGCTACGCCGTGAACCGTGGCGAGTGGCGCGAAGGCGTGGGCGGGCTGGCCGTGACCATCCTCAACAGCCTGGACCAGCCCGTGGCGGCGGTGGGCATCTCCGGTCCGCTGGACCGCCTCGGCCCGGCCCGGATGAAGCAGCTGGCTCCCGAGGTGGCCGCCTGTGCGCAGGCGGTGTCGCGGGGCATGGGCTACCGGGGCGGCTACCTGGGCCAGTAGGCGCGCTTCCGCGTCGCCGCGGCCCGCGTGGAAAAGCGGGTGGCGTCGACGGCACCGGCTTGACGGCACGGGGCCCGCGCCCGGTGGATTCATCGGCGCGCCGCCGACAGGCGCACCACGTCGGCCCAGCGCGCGACTTCCTGCCTGAGCACGCGGGTGGTTTCGGCCGGCGTGGTCGCTACCGCGTCGGCGCCCAGCCTGAGCGCGGCCTGCCGCACCGCCGGCAGGGCGGCGGCCTTGCGCATGCCTTCGGAGAGCCGGTCCACGATGGCCTGCGGCGTGCCCGCGGGCGCGAGCAGCGCATAGGCGGTGGCCACGGAATAGTCCTTGACGCCTTGCTCGGCCAGCGTGGGCAGGTCGGGCAGCGCCGTGGCCCGCGTGGCGGTCGTGACGCCGAGCAGCCGGATCTTGCCGCTGGCGAGCTGCGGCAGCAAGGCGGGCAGGGTCTCGATCACGAGGTCGATCTGCCCGCCCAGCAGGTCGGTAATGGCCGGCCCGCTGCCACGGTACGGAACATGCATGAGGCGGACGCCGGTGACGACCTGGAAGAGTTCGCCCGCCATGTGTTGCGAGGTGCCGTTGCCCGCCGAGCCGAACGTGAGCGTGCCGGGCTTGCGCTTGGCCAGGGCGATGAGCTCCTGCGCATTGCGCGCCGGCACGCTGGCGTTGACGGCCAGCGCCATGGGCATGCTGGTCGCCATGGACACGCCGACGAAGGCGGTGGCGAAGTCATAGCCCGGCTTGTCCGGCAGGGCGGCATGGATGGCGTGGCTGCCCACCGCGCCCATGAGCAGGGTGTAGCCGTCGGGCGCGGATTTGGCCACGTACTCGGCGCCGATCTCTCCGCCCGCGCCGCCCTTGTTCTCCACCACCACGGGCTGGCCGATCTCGTCGCCCAGGTGCTGGGCGTAGATGCGGGCCGCGGCGTCGGTGGCGCCGCCCGGCGGAAACGGCACGACCATGCGCACGGGTTTGGACGGCCAGGTGTCCGCAGCCGCGGGGCCGGCCGCCAGGGCCAGCGCCGCGCCCGCCAGGGCCAGGCGCAACAGGATCTTCATCTTTCGTCTCCTTGGCATGGGCGGGCCGGCATGCGCGGCTTGACGCGTGTACGGCCTCTTATTATTTCCTAAAATTTAGGACTTAAATTTCAATAATTGGTTTACTGAGAATTCCACACGATGATATGCTGGTCAACAAATAAGCACGCGACCTAGGGAATGTTCTAATTTCCCCGGGGAATCCTTGCAGTCGTTCGAGAGCAGGCCCGATCATGGCACTGCTGCGCCGCGGCGCTTTAGATTGTTTTGCTCATCCCAAATATTGATTTTTAATAACGAGAGGTCAGACATGACACCCAGTGCGGCACTGGCCGGCATCAAGGTGCTGGAGATATGCAATGTGGCGGCGGGCCCGTTTTGCGGCATGCTGCTGGCGGACATGGGCGCGGACGTAATCAAGGTCGAGAACCCCGAAGGCGGCGACACCCTGCGCAGCTGGCCGCCTTTTTCCGACGGCTACAGCGAGAACTTCGCCTCGCTCAATCGCAACAAGCGCTCGGTGACGCTGAACCTGAAGCATCCCGGCGACCTGGCGCTGGCGCGCGACCTGGCGCTTTCGGTGGACGTGCTGATCGAGAACAACCGGCCGGGCGTGATGGACCGCCTCGGCCTGGGCTATGCCGCGCTGTCGCGCGGCAATCCGCGCCTGGTCTACTGCTCGATTTCCGCTTACGGGCAGTCCGGGCCGCGCGCGCAGGAGGGCGGCTTCGATCTCACCATCCAGGCCATGAGCGGCATCATGAGCGTCACGGGGGAGCCGGGCGGCGAGCCCGTGAAATGCGGCGTGCCGCTGGCCGATTTCTCCGCCGGCCTGTACGGCGCGTTCGCCATCGCCTCGGCCCTGCGCGCGGCCGCGGCCACGGGGCAGGGCACCCACATCGACGTGCCCATGCTGGGCGCCACCCTGGGCATCGCGGCGCTGCAGACCTCGGAATTCTTCGGCAGCGGCAAGGATCCGGCCAAGCTCGGGTCCGCCCATCCGCGCAACGCGCCCTACCAGGCGTTCCGCTGCAAGAACGGCTATTTCGGCATGGCGGCGGGCAACAACGCGCTATGGAAGAGCGTCTGCCAGGTCGTGGGCCGCGCCGACCTGGTTGCCGATCCGCGCTTCGTGGACACCAGCGCGCGCGCGCGCGCAACCAGGCCGAGCTGCGCGGCATTCTGGAAACCGTATTCGCGGCCCACGAAGCGCCGCACTGGCTGTCGCGCTTCCGCGAGGCCGGCGTGCCCTGCGCGCCCATCAACACGTATTCCGAGGTGCTGGCCGACGAACAGGTGGCGCACATGGGCTGGGTGCAGCCGCTGGATCTGCCCAACGGCGCGCGCACGCGCACCTTCGGCCCGCCCGTCCGCTTCGACGGGCAGACCAGCGCTGTGCGCCTGCGGCCGCCGGCGCTGGGCGAACACAATGCGGAAGTGCTGGACGCGCTGCGCGCCGGATTGGGGGCGCGGCGATACGGCCCAGGGGGCAGAGGCATGACGCAGCCCGGCGGATCGAAGAGCGCAACCGCGGGCCGCGCCGCGCCCGCGCCGCTGCGGGTCGAATGGCGCGACGGCGTGTGCATGCTGACGCTGGCCCGGCCCGAGAAGATGAATGCGCTGTCGGCGGAACTGGTGGAGGCGCTGATCGCCGCGGTGGACGAGGCTGCGGCGCGGGGCGTCCGGCTCATCGCGCTGCGCGGCGAGGGCAGGAATTTCAGCGCGGGCTTCGATTTCGGCGGCTGGGAAACGCAGAGCGAAGGCGACCTGCTGCTGCGCTTCGTGCGCATCGAGACGCTGCTGCAGCGCCTGGCGTCCTCGCCCTGCCTCACGCTGGCGCTCGCGCACGGGCGCAATTTCGGGGCGGGCGTGGACCTGGCCGGCGCCTGCAAATGGCGCGTGGGCGAGGCGGGCGCCACCTTCCGCATGCCCGGCCTGAAGTTCGGGCTGGTGCTGGGCACGCGCCGGTATGCCGCGCTGGTCGGCGCCGAGCGCGCCCGCGCCGTGCTGGAGCAGGCCGCCACGTTCGACGCCGAAACGGCGCTGCGCGACGGCTTTCTCACCCGGTTGGCCGCGCAGGCGGCATGGGATGGAATAGTGGACGAGGCCGCGCGCGTGGCGGGGGGGGCTGGCCGTCACGGCGCGCGCGCAGCTGTACGCCGCGCTGGACGCGGAAGACCCGGACGGCGACCTCGCGCGCCTGGTGCGCTCGGCGGCCGAGCCCGGCCTCAAGCAGCGTATCGCCCGGTATCTGGAGGCCCGTTAGCGCATGCCGCCCACCGCGCGGCGGCAAAGAAAACGGGCAGGCAAAGGAGGCAACATGAGTTCCGGATTCAACCAGAAAAACAAGCTGCGCTCGCTGGAGGAACTGGCGGCGCTGGTGCCCGACGGCGCCTCGGTCGCGCTGGGCGGCAGCTTTCTGCACCGGGGGCCGTTTGCCTTCGTGCGCGAACTGATCCGCCAGAAGCGGCGCGGCCTGGAGCTGATCAAGCAGTCGCCCGGCTACGACGTCGACATTCTGTGCCGGGCCGGCGTGCTGGCGCGCGTGCGCGCCGGCATCGTGGCCATGGAGGGCAATTTCGGGCTGGCGCCCTGGTACCGCAAGGCGGTCGAGCGCGGCGAGATCCGCCTGGAAGAGCATGCCTGCGCCAGCCTCACGGCTGGCCTGCGGGCGGCGGCCTTCGGCGTGCCGTTCCAGCCTTGCGGCGGGCTGCACGGCAGCGGCCTGCCCGAGCTGAACGGCTGGAAATGCCTGGACGATCCCTATGGCAGCGGCGAGCGCACCTGGGTGGTGCCCGCCATCCGGCCGGACTTCGCCGTCATCCACGCCTGCGAGGTGGACGCGCAGGGCAATGTGCGCGTGCACGGCACCGCGCACTGGGACCGCATCATGTCGCGCGCGGCGCGCTCGGTGCTCGTGGTGGCCGAGAAGCAGGTGGACAGCGCCGTGTTCGAGGCCCAGCCCGAGGCCACGCTGGTGCCGTTCTTCATGGTGCAGGCCTACGCGGTGGCGCCGCGGGGCGCCTGGCCCGGCTCCTGCTGGCCCGACTACGAAATCGACTATCCGGCCGTGGAAGCCTACATGGACAAAAACGGCGACTTGCAGGCGCACCTGGATGCAGCGCCCGAAGCGCGGGAGGTGGCGCATGGCTGAGCAATGGTCGGGCTTTTCGTACATCGTGACCAACCTGGCGCGGTTCATCCGGCCGGACGAGATCACCTTCAGCGGCGTCAACTCCACCCTGCCCATGCTGGCCTGCCTGCTGGCCAAGCGCGCCTATGACTGGGATTTCGTCTACATCAACGTGGCCGGCGGCGTGAATCCGCGCCCGTCCAAGGTGCCGTTGTCCAGCTCGGACCCGGTGCTGGCCGAGCACACCGCGTCCATCTTCTCCAACGAGGATTTCTACGACCTCTGCACGCGCGGCCGCATGGACCTTACCTTCCTGGGCGCGGCGCAGATCGACGGCGCGGGCTGCGCCAACAACTCGTGCATCGGCGACTGGCATGCGCCCAAGGTCCGCCTGCCCGGCGGGGGCGGCGGCGCGGTCATGCTGCCCACGGCGCGGCGCGCCTGCACCTGGCGCACCGAGCACTCGCGCCGCACCTTCGTGCAGCGCCTGGATTTCATGACGTCCTGGGGCGGCTTTCACGGCGTGGTCACGCCTATCGCGGTGTTCGTCAAGCGCGACGGGCGGCTGGCGCTGCAATCCTGGCATCCGGATTCCAGCATCGACGAAGTCCGCGAGCGCACCGGATTCGCGTTCGACGCCCAGGACGCCGCGCCCACCGCGCTGCCCACC
>NZ_LHSJ01000124.1:0-12035 GCF_001270295.1 Achromobacter sp. DMS1
CGCGCCACCGCGCGCGGCGCAGCCGGCCGCCACCACGATCGCCACGCCCAGCGCGATGAGGCGGAACGAGTCGATGTCGTCGAGCATCTTGGGCAGCAGCACGATGATGGACGCGCCCAGCAGCGCGCCGGTGCGGCTCTTGCGCCCGCCCATGATGATGGCGAGCAGGAACAGGATGGTGAGCTCGAAGTTGTAGGTATTGGGCGAGATGTACTGTTCCGAGTAGCCGTACAGCGCGCCCGCCAGCCCGGCAAAGCCGGCGCTGATGACGAAGGCGTAGACCTTGTGCCGGTACACCGACACGCCCATGCAGTCCGACGCGATGGGACTGTCGCGCAGCGCCTCGAAAGACCGTCCCAGGTGCGACTTGAGAATGCGGTGCACCACGATGAGCGCAAGCACCATCAGCGCGGCCACCAGCCAGAAGTACTCGCTCTTGGTGAGCACGTGGCCGGCGATGGAGGGCTTGGGGATCTTGATGCCCAGCGGACCTTCGGTAAGAAAGGTCATCTCGTTGATGAGGATCTGGATGATGGTGCCGAAGGCCAGCGTGACCATGGCCAGGTACGGTCCCGTGACGCGCAGCGCGGGCAGCGCCAGCACCGCGCCGAAGGCGGCCGCGATGAGAATGGCCGCCGGCAGCGTGACCCAGATCGGCAGGTGCAGGTGGAAGAACAGCACGCCCGCCACGTACGAGCCGATGCCGAACAGCCCCGCATGGCCGAGCGACACCTGGCCGGTATAGCCCACCACGATGTCGAGCCCGAACAGCAGGATCGCATAGATCATGATGGTTTCGATGAGGTGCAGGTAATAGGTGTTGGTGACGCCCAGGGGCACGGCGGCCAGGCAGGCGATGGCGGCGACGGAAAGCGCGATACGCAGGGATTTCATGGCTTACACCTTCTTGATCGCGGTCTTGCCGAACAGGCCGGCGGGCTTGAAGGTCAGCACCAGCAGCAGCAGCACCAGCCCCGGCACGTCCTTGTAGCCGGTGGAGAGATAAAAGCCGGTGGTGGTTTCGGCAATGCCCAGGATCAGTCCGCCCACGACCACGCCCAGCCCGCTGGACAGGCCGCCGATGATCGCCACCGCGAAGGCTTTCAGGCCCAGCACCGCGCCCATGGTGGCGCCCGTGAGCGTGAGCGGCGCCACCAGCACGCCGGCGAAGGCGGCGGTAAGCGAGGACAGCGCATACGAAAAGGTAATGACCAGCCCGGTGTTGATGCCCATGAGGCCGGCGGCGTCCCGGTCGTTGGAGGTGGCCACGAAGGCCTTGCCGTAGATGGACTTGCGGTTGAACAGCTCGACCAGCAGCATCATCGCCAGCGCGCCGAACACCACCAGCAGTTCCATGGGCAGCACATTGGCGCCGAAGAGCTTGATGGGAGACTCGGGCAGCGGCGACGGAAACCGCAGGTCGTCGCGGCCCCAGACGTTCTCGGCCACGTTCTTGAAGATGATGCCCAGCGCGATGGTGGCCATGATCCAGCCGAACTCCGAACGCGTCTTGATCGCGGGGCGCACGCCCACGCGTTCGACCAGCGCGCCCTGCGCCAGGCCGAACAGGCAGACGAGCGGGATCATCAGCCAGTAGTTCACGCCCAGGCCCACGAGCGTCAGGCCGACCAGCGCGCCCAGCATGAGGGACTCGCCCTGGCCGAAATTCAGCGTGCCGGACGTGGCGAAGGTGAGCTGGTACCCGAACGCGATGACGGCATAGATCATGCCCAGCGCGATACCGCTATAGATGAGCTGTAGAAGAATCATGGTGTGTGTTCGTGACGCCGGCATTCCGCTCCATGCTGCACGGGCGGAACGCGGTGTTCAGTTGTCCAAGGCGCAGCGCGCCACCTGCATTGCATGCAACGGGCATGACCCGATCGGCCGGGCCGGTGCGCCGCGCCCAAGGGAAGGACCGTCCGACCGCGGCCACACGGCTGCGCCGTCGCAGCGTCTTTCCTTCAAGGCGAAACGCCACCGTCCGGCAGGGCCGCCCCGAACCCAGGTCGTCGGGCGGTTCCGGCTACGCCGGTCCGCCTGCGGCGCTTGGGGCGGGCTCCTACTGCGCCTTGACCACTCTGCCGCCCTTGACCTCGCCGATCACCACTTCCTTGACGGTGATGGCGTCATGGTTGTCGCGCGTGAACGGTTTGTTGTAGGTCATCACCACGCCTTCGACGGGTGTCTGCAGATTTTCGAGGGCTTCGCGGATCTTCGGGCCTTCGGTGGAGTTGGCCTGCTTGATGGCGGCGGCCAGCAGATAGATCGAGTCATAGCCCTGCGCGGCCGACACGGGAGAGTCGATGCGGTTGTTCTTGGGCTTGAACTTCGCCAGGTAGGCGTCGATAAAGGCCTTGCGCCTGGGCGTGTCGGGCTCCTGGATGAAGGTCTGCGGCATGCGCGCGCCTTCGCCGTTGGCGCCGGAATTGTCGATGTAGTTGGCCATGGACAGCGTCCAGCTCCCGATCATGGGAACCTTCCAGCCCAGCTTGGCCATGCCGTTGGCGATCTGCGCCAGCTCGGGGCCGATGCCGTAGGTGAGGATCGCCTCCGCGCCCGCTTCCTTGGCCTTGAGGAGCTGCGCCGTCATGTCCACGTCCTTGATGTTGAACTTCTCCACGGCCAGGGCCTTGACGCCCTTGGCCGCCAGCGCCTTTTCCAGGTCTTCGCGGCCCAGCTGGCCGTAATTGGTAGAGTCCGCCAGAATGGCCACCTTCTTGTAGCCGCGCCGCGTGATGGCCTCTTCGACGATCATGGGCGCCTGGATGCTGTCCTTGGCGGAATTGCGGAAGACGTAGTTCTCGGGATACTCCGGCGCCTTGAACTGTTCGGTGATGACGGTGCCGGTCGCCACGTTGTTGAAGACGGGGATCTTCGCGTCCTGGTAGAAGCGCTGCGAAGCCAGGGCCACGCCGGTGTTGATGTAGCCCACCGTGGCCACCACCTGCTCCTTGTTGATCAGCTCCTGAGCGATCTGCACGCCGCGCTCGTTCTTGGCTTCGTCGTCGCGCTCCACCGCCACAAGCTTGCGACCCAGCACGCCGCCGTTCTTGTTGATTTCCTCGATGGCCAGGCGCACGCCGTCGCGCATGCTGACGCCCATGGACGAGGATCCCCCGGTGTACGGCCCGGATACGCCGATCTTGATGGCGTCGGCGGCGTGCGACGCGGCCGACACGGCAAAGATCAGGGTTCCTGCAAGCAGCTTCAAACGAAAATCCATTGATGTCTCCGTTGTCTTGGTGGAACTGCATGGAAAACCGGATGCCGGCGCCTGGCGGCGTGTTGCGGTGTTGGCGCTCCTCCTGTTGCTGCGAACAGTGACTGTCGGCTCCGTCACTTACGCGAATCTGACCGCGGGGCGCTTGTCGGTATAAATCCCTAGTTAATGGACACCGGCATGCCTGTCATTGCTGCGCCGCAAAAGAAAAAGCGCCTGCTCCCCGGGGGAGAGGCGCTTCGGCGCGGCAGGCGGCGGGCAGGCGGGCGGCTTCAGACGCCCTTGAGCGCCAGGCTCGCGGCCAGCGAGGCCATTACGACGGCGATCACGCCGTCCAGCACGCGCCAGGCCAGCGCGCTGGAAAAGAATGGGGCGAACAGCCGCGAGCCGATGCCCAGCACGCCAGCCAGAGCAGGCTGGCCGTCAGCGCGCCGGCCGCGAATGCCATGCGCGCGTCGTCGAAACCGTGGGCCAGCGAGCCCAGACCACCATGTCCAGCCAGGTGCGGGTTCAGCAGCGAAAACCCCAGCGCGCCCAGTATGGCTGCGCGGCGCGACGGCACCACGTCGCGCGCGGCGGCCAGCCCGCCCTGCGCGCGCCAGCGCGCGCGCCGACTGCAGCGCGGTACCAGGAGAGAAAGGCCACGCCGAACCACAGCACGGCGGTCGTGAGCCAGGGAAACCACTGGGTGAGCGCCTGCAGGCCCGACACGCTGGCGAAGATGAATACGGCGTCGATCAGGGCGCATACCGCCATCACGCTCAGCAGGTGGGCGCGCATGAGGCCCTGGCGCAGGATGAACGCGCTCTGCGCGCCCACGACGGCGAACAGCCCCAGTCCGGTGGCGGTGCCGCTGGCCCAGGCGGTAACGAATAGGGGGGAGGAAAGCGTGGCGAACATGACTGGGTACAACCTGTTGTGTGTGCGAAACCCGGCGCGGCGCGCCTGCGGAAATGCCGGCCGCCGCGGGTTGCGCGGCGGCCTGGCAGTATTGTGGCTTGCATGCGATATGAAATAAAGCTAATTTTCCTTAGCTATATTAAGCAAAACTAATCATCGGGAACGGGAGCGCATACGCATGAGAATCGACCATGGCAACCTGCGCGCGCTGGCGGCGGTGGTGCGCGAAGGCAGCTTCGAGCGCGCCGCCGTGGCGCTGAACGTCACGCCGTCGGCCGTGTCGCAGCGGATCAAGTCGCTCGAAGACCGCATGGGGCGCCTGCTGGTTCAGCGCACCGTGCCGGCGGCGGCCACGGCCGACGGCCAGGTGCTGGTGCAGCTGGCCGAGCAGACCGCGCTGCTGGAGCACGAAGCGCTCAACCGCCTGGGCGTCGCCGACGACGAGGTTCCGCACGCCAGCATTCCGGTGGCGGTCAACCACGACAGCCTGGAAACCTGGTTCGTGGAGGCCGCGCTGCTCTTCTCGGCGCGCACCCGCGCCACGCTGGACATGCGGCCCGAAGACCAGGACCACACGGCGGCGTGCTGCGCAACGGCGACGGTGCTGGGCGCGGTGACCACGCTGGCCGACGCGGTGCAGGGCTGCCGCATCCACGCGCTGGGCAGCATGCGCTATGTGGCGACCTGCACGCCGGCGTTCCATGCGCGCTATTTCGCGCAGGGCGTGAGCGCCGCGACGCTGGCCCGCGCGCCGGTGCTGGTGTTCAACCGCAAGGACGCCCTGCAGGCCCGTTTCGCGCACCGCATCGCCGGCCGCGAAGCCTGGCAGCCGCCAGTGTGGTGGGTGCCTTCCACGCGGGCGTTCGTGCAGGCCACGCTGGGCGGGCTGGGCTGGACCATGAATCCCCTGCCGCTGGTCCAGGAACACCTGGACGCGGGCCGCCTGGTGCTGCTGCGGAGCCGGGCGTGGGAAGATGTGCCGCTCTACTGGCAGCATTGGCGGGTAAACTCCGAGGCGATGGAAGCCCTGACCGAGTCGGTCCTGTCAGCCGCCCGCAGCCTGGTCCGGCGGCGCCAGCGTCTGTTCCCAGGCCCTGTTCACAAGGAGGATGTCTCATGAAATTCCGCACCTGCGCCGCCATCGCGGCGTTTGGCCTTTGCGCGGCCGGATCGGTCTGGGCCGGCGACTACAAGGTGGGCCAGATCGAGGTGGACGATCTCTGGGTGCGCGCCTCGGCGCCTGGCCAGACCAACGGCGCGGGCTACCTGGATATCGACAACGATGCCAAGACGCCCGACCGGCTGCTGTCGGTGACCTCCAGCGCGGCCGAGCGCGTCGAGCTGCACACCGTGCAGACGGAGAACGGGGTGGCCCGGATGCGCCAGGTCGACGGCGGCATCGCCGTGCCGGCCGACGGCGAGGTGAAGCTGCGCCCGGGCGGCTACCACGTCATGTTCATCAAGCTGAAGGCGCCCTTCGCCGAGGGCGGCACCGTGCCGGCCACGCTCAAGTTCGAGCGGGCCGGCGAAGTGGCCGTGCAGTTCAAAGTGAAGCCGGCGGGCCACATGCCCGGCATGGACCATGGCCACGGCGGGATGAAGCACTGAGCCGGCTCCGCCCCGCCGCGGGCGGTTCCGTCAGTACAGCCCTTGCTGCCGCATCGCGTCGGCCACCTTCACGAAGCCCGCGATGTTGGCGCCGTCCAGGTAGTTCACGTATTCGCGCTCGGTGTGGCCGTGGCGCACGCAGTTTTCGTGGATGTCGCGCATGATGGCGTGCAGGCGCGCGTCCACTTCCTCGCGCGTCCACGACAGGCGCGCCGCGTTCTGGCTCATTTCCAGGCCCGACACGGCCACGCCGCCCGCATTGCTGGCCTTGCCGGGCGCGTACAGCACGCGCGCGGCGATGAAGGCCTTGGCGGCCTCGAGGGTGGCCGGCATGTTGGCGCCTTCGGCCACGCACAGCACGCCGTTCTTGATGAGCGTCTGGGCGTCGGACAGCTCCAGCTCGTTCTGCGTGGCGCAGGGCAGCGCCACGTCCACCGGCACGTGCCAGGGCCGCTTGCCCGCTTCGTAGGGCAGCCCGAACTCGCGCGCATAGGTATCCAGGCGCCCGCGCAGGTCGTTCTTGATGTGCATGAGGGCGACCAGCTTTTCGTGGGTGAAGCCGGCCTCGTCCACCACGGTGCCGCCGGAGTCGGACACGGTGACCACGCGCGCGCCCAGCGCCATGGCCTTTTCGATGGCGTACTGGGCCACGTTGCCCGAACCCGATACCGATACGCGCAGCCCGTCGAAAGAACGGCCGACGCGCTTGAGCATTTCTTCGGCGAAGTACACCGTGCCGTAGCCGGTGGCTTCCGGGCGGATCAGGCTGCCGCCGAAGGTCAGGCCCTTGCCGGTGAATACGCTGGCCGTGGAGTTGGACAGCTTTTTCATCATGCCGGCCATGAAGCCCACTTCGCGCGCGCCCACGCCGATGTCGCCGGCCGGCACGTCGGTGTCCGGACCGAGGTGGCGATAGAGCTCGATCATCAGCGCCTGGCAGAAGCGCATCACCTCGGCGTCGGACTTGCCCTTGGGATCGAAATCCGAGCCGCCCTTGCCGCCGCCCATGGGCAGGGTGGTGAGGGAGTTCTTCAGCGTTTGCTCGAACGCCAGGAATTTCAGGATGGACAGGTTCACCGAGGGGTGAAAGCGCATGCCGCCCTTGAACGGGCCGATGGCGGAGTTGTGCTGGATGCGGAAGGCGCGGTTGACCCGGGCCTGGCCCCGGTCGTCGGTCCAGCAGACGCGGAACTGGATCACCCGTTCGGGCTCGACCAGCCGCTCCAGCAGGGCCTGCTCCGCATAGTGGGGATGCTTTTCGATGAAAGGCCAGAGGCTCATCATGACCTCCTGCACGGCCTGCATGAATTCCGGCTGCTGCGGATCGCGCGCGGCCACGCCACGCAGGAAGTCGTCCAGGCTCTGCACTTTCAACATCCTCTCCTTGGGTGCCCCGGATGGGGGCAAAAAATGCGCCGGATCAGGGCGCCTATATTCGTTTTGGTGCAGATGACGCACCGTCGTGGTGCGGAATTGTAGGATCAAAATGTTGCCCTGCGCAAAATAGGAAAATGCTCCAGGGCATTGATATACAAGGAAAAATTTTGCTATTTAAATGGGGTCGTATTAACGTGGAACGGATGGCGGCTCCCCCGTATCTACCGGCCCCGTTTCGGTAAACCCAGCAAAATTGCCGGCTTCAGACATGTCCCCAATAAATTGGGCCGTGTGAAACGGGGGCGGGACGAGGCCGCCCCTTGCCGGTTTGGCAGGCAGTCCCCGCTTTTCCCAGCCCTGCGGGGTGTTTGGGCTTATGTTACGTCCCTTATTTATTGGGGCGCTTGCGCAACGCTCGCGATCACGACAGCGTGGCGTCGTAGTCGATGGTAAGAGGCGCGTGGTCGGAGAAACGCTCGTCCTTGTAGATGGATGCGGTGCGCGCCCGGGCGGCGATGCCGGGGGTGGCGATCTGGTAGTCGATGCGCCACCCCACGTTCTTGGCCCAGGCCTGGCCGCGGTTGCTCCACCAGGTGTATTGCTCGGGCCGGTCGTCCAGTGTGCGGAACACGTCCACGAAACCGCGCTTGTCGAAGACCTCGCTCAGCCAGGCGCGTTCCTCGGGCAGGAAGCCCGAGTTCTTCATGTTGCCCTTCCAGTTCTTGAGGTCGATTTCCTTGTGGGCGATGTTCCAGTCGCCGCAGATGACGAATTCGCGGCCGGTCTTGCGGTGCTCGTCCATCAGGCTGTCGAGCCAGGGGCCGAAGCGGTCCAGGAAGCGGTATTTGGCCTGCTGGCGCTCGTCGCCGCTGGAGCCGGAAGGCAGGTAGGCGCTGATGACCGAGAGGCTCTTCCAGTCGGCGCGGATGATGCGGCCTTCGGGGTCGAACTCTTCGCAGCCCAGGCCCGTGTGCACGCGCTCGGCCGGGTCGCGCAGGTAGATGCCCACGCCGCTGTATCCTTTCTTGGCGGCGTGCAGGAAGTGGCCCGTGTAGCCGGGCGGATGGCGCAGCTCGTCGGTCAGGTCGGATTCGGAAATCTTGATTTCCTGCAGGCAGAGAATGTCGGCGGCGTGGGCCGCCATCCAGGGCTGCAGGCCCTTGCGGAACGCGGAGCGTATGCCATTGAGGTTGATCGAGGTGATGCGCAGCACAGCGGGACTCCTGTAAAACCGGCGGGGCCTGCGGACCGGCCCCGTGCAATGGCAGGAATTTAACCGACTCGCCCCCGGCATGCGCCCGGCCGGGGGCGTGCCCGCTGCCGCGGCGCCCGGGAGGAGGCAGGCCGATGCGGGCAAGAGGCGATAAAATCCCGGGGTTTGCCCACTCCCGGACTCCGCCGCATGACCGCCTCCCAGAACTCCGCCACCTCTCTCGATTTCGTCCGTTTCGCCCTCGATGAAGGCGTGTTGCGGTTCGGCAGCTTCAAGGTCAAGTCGGGGCGCATCAGCCCGTATTTCTTCAACGCCGGCCTGTTCAACAGCGGCCGCTCGGTGGGCCTGCTGGCCCGGTTCTATGCCCAGGCGCTGCTGGATTCCGGCGTGGCTTTCGATATGCTGTTCGGCCCGGCCTACAAGGGCATCCCGCTGGCCACCGCCACCGCGGTCGCGCTGGCGGGCCATCCCGCCATGCAGGGCAAGAGCGACGTGCCTTTTGCCTACAACCGCAAGGAAGCCAAGGACCACGGCGAGGGCGGCACCCTGGTGGGCGCGCCGCTGGCCGGCAAGGTGGTCATCATCGACGACGTCATTACCGCGGGCACCTCGGTGCGCGAGTCGGTGGAGATCATCCGCGCTGCCGGCGCCGAGCCCGCCGCCGTGCTGATCGCCATGGACCGCATGGAGCGCGCGGGCCCGGACGACGCCCTGTCGGCGCATTCCGCCGTGCAGGACGTGGCCAAGACCTACGGCATTCCGGTGGTGTCGATCGCCTCGTTGGCTGACATTCTGGCCCTGCTGCAGGACGACGCGTCGTTCGCCGAGCACCGCGACGCGGTGCTGGCCTACCGGACGAAGTACGGGGTGTAACAGGCGTGCATCCCTGGCGCGCAAGAGGGCGGCGCGGGCAGCGGACGGCCGAACGGCGGCGCGTCCGGATCTGGAAAAATGGGCGACCGTTCGAGAAGCTGGTTGAACGAGAACACCTGGTCTTCGGAGACGCGTTGACTGCGTTCGGCGCGCAACATGCCGTTTGCAGTTCATGGCCCAAGCCCCGACCAAGAAGCGACCACGTCATTCTTGGACAAACAAAAGGCCGCGGCAAGATGCCGCGGCCTTTCGCTTCGTCTGATGCTGCCTGAACGCGTCCGTTGAAGGACGCGCTGCCCGCCCGCTCAGCCGTCCAGCTTCTGCTTCAGCAGTTCGTTGACCTGTTGCGGATTGGCCTTGCCGCGAGCGGCCTTCATGATCTGGCCCACCAGCGAGTTGAACGCCTTCTGCTTGCCGGCGCGATATTCCTCGACCACCGCGGGGTGGGCGGCCAGCACCTCGTCGATCATGGCGCCGATGGCGCCGCTGTCGCTGATCTGCTTCAGGCCGCGGGCCTCGATGATGGCGTCGGGCTGTCCGCCATGCTCGCCGGCCCACATGGCGGCGAAGACTTCGCGGGCGATCTTGTTGGAAATGGTGCCGTCGATGATGCGGCCGATGAGGGCGGCCAGCGCGGGCGCCTGAACCGGCGATTCGGCGATTTCCTTTTCTTCCTTGTTCAGGGTGGCGGCCACTTCGCCCATGATCCAGTTGGCGGCCAGCTTGGCCTGGCCGGCGGGCAGGGCATTGGCCACCGCCTCGAAGTAGGCGGCGAGGTCGCGGCTGGCGGTGAGCTGCGCCGCGTCGTAGGCCGGCAGGCCGTACTGCGATTCGTAGCGTGCGCGCATCGCGGCGGGCAGCTCGGGCATGGCGGCGCGCACCTCTTCCACCCACTCGCGCGAAATCACCAGCGGCGGCAGGTCGGGGTCGGGAAAGTAGCGGTAGTCGTGCGCGTCTTCCTTGCTGCGCATGCTGCGCGTTTCGTCGCGGTCGGCGTCGTACAGGCGGGTTTCCTGCACCACCGTGCCGCCGTCCTCGATGAGCTCGATCTGGCGGCGCGCCTCGTACTGGATGGCGCGTTCCAGGAAGCGGAACGAATTGACGTTCTTGATCTCGGTGCGGGTGCCGAACGCCTTCTGGCCCGCCGGGCGCACGGATACGTTGGCGTCGCAGCGGAACGAGCCTTCCTGCATGTTGCCGTCGCAGATGCCCAGCCACACCACCAGGCTGTGCAGGGCGCGCGCATACGCCACCGCCTCGGCGGCCGAACGCATTTCGGGCTCGGTGACGATTTCCAGCAGCGGCGTGCCGGCGCGGTTGAGGTCGATGCCGCTGGCCGGCGCGCGTTGGACAGGTTGAAGGCGTCGTGCAGCGACTTGCCCGCGTCTTCTTCCAGGTGGGCGCGGGTCAGGCGCACGGTTTTCTCTTCCTCGCCCACGAAAAAGGAGATGGCGCCGCCCACTACCACCGGCAGCTCGTACTGGCTGATCTGGTAGCCCTTGGGCAGGTCGGGGTAGAAGTAGTTCTTGCGGGCGAACACCGAGCGCGGCGCGATCTCCGCGCCCACGGCCAGGCCGAAGCGGATGGCGCGCTCGGCCGCGCCGCGGTTCATCACGGGCAGGCTGCCGGGCAGCGCCAGGTCGACCACGTTGGCCTGCGTGTTGGGCGCGGCGCCGAACCGGGTGCTGCTGCCCGAAAAAATCTTGGAGTCGGTGGAAAGCTGGGCGTGCGTTTCCAGGCCGATGACGATTTCCCAGTTCATTGTTTCTGATTCCAATCAAGAGTGCCGGGGCAGGGCGCCGCCGCCCTGCCGCCGGGCCTCGTCAACGCGGCGAGCGCTTGTGCCAGTCGGTGACCTGTTGATAGCGGTCGGCGATGGCCAGCAGGCGGCCTTCGTCGAAGTAGTTGCCGATGATCTGCAGGCCGACCGGGCGCTGATGGCCGCCGGCGCCGCCGGGCCGTCCATCTCCGCCGAAGCCGCAAGGCACGGACATGGCGGGCAGGCCGGCCAGGCTCACGCCCAGCGTGTACACGTCGGCCAGCCAGTCGGCCGTGGGATCGTCGCGGTTCTCGCCGATGTTCTTGGCCACCGTGGGCGTGACCGGCCCCATGATGACGTCGCACTGGCCGGCGAAGGCGCGCTGGAAGTCCTGGGCGATCAGGCGGCGCAGGCGCTGCGCCTGCAGGTAGTACGCGTCGTAGTAGCCGTGGGACAGCACGTAGGTGCCGATGAGGATGCGGCGCTTGACTTCGTCGCCGAAGCCCTCGGCGCGCGAGCGGCCGATCATGTCGTTCAGGTCGCCGTACCGGGCGGCGCGGTGGCCATAGCGCACGCCGTCGTAGCGCGCCAGGTTGCTGGAGGCTTCGGCGGGGGCGATGACGTAGTACGCGGGAATGGCCAGCTCGGTGCGGGGCAGCGACACCGCCACTGCGCTCGGCGCCCAGCGCCACGAATTGCGCCAGGGCGGCCTCCACGGCGGCGGCCACGTCGGGCGCCAGGCCGGCGCCGAAGTACTCGGCGGCACGCCGATGCGCAGCCCTTGAGGGGCTGGCTGCCGGCGGCGTCGAAGCCCGCCTGGGCGGCGTCGAAGGCGCGCCGCACCCGGCCGGGCTCGTTGGGCTGGCCGTCGCATTGCGTCAGGCTGGTCGCGTCGCGCGGATCGAAGCCGCTGACGAGGTCGAGGATTTCGAGCAGGTCGCGGCTGCTGGCGGCCAGCGGGCCGGCCTGGTCCAGGCTGGAGCCGAAGGCCACGATGCCGTAGCGCGACACGGTGCCGTAGGTGGGCTTGATGCCGCTCACGCCGCACAGCGCGGCGGGCTGGCGCACCGAGCCCCCGGTGT